>JAGLQN010000135.1 GCA_023136835.1 Candidatus Omnitrophota bacterium
AACTCAATTACAGTCGATTCCGGCGGGACGATCAAAGACAGTTCCGGGAACGACGCCAATTTAACACCGCCGTCACATATCTCCGCTACCAGCGCGATAGTTGTGGATACCACCGCGCCACAGATCTCGACAATAACCACACAAGATAATGACAGTGACGGTAATGTTGACCGGGCTATTATTGTGTTTGACGAAGATGTGGATGACTCAACATTAGTGGTTGGCGGGTTTACCATCGGCGGAGTAACGGTTACGGGCATGGACACAGGCACGCCGGATGATGCGACGATCACCTTAACACTGACAGACGGCATCGAAGCTACCGGAACAGCGGCAGCAGATGTTCTCTATACAGCAGCGACAGGATTATTAGAAGATATAGCGGGTAATACGCTCGCCAATGTTACCTCCGGCGATGAAACCGAAATAGACGATGCCGATCCGATCATGCTCAGCGCCGTAAGAAATAGCGATACGCAGGTTACCGTAACCCTAAGCGAACTTCTCAATGCCTCAACGATTACCAAGGCTCATGACGGTGGATTTACCGTTACCGAGACATCCGGTGCTCCGACGTATACGGTCAGCGCGGTCAATCCTGGCGGAACGAATGCCCAAGCGGTCTTAACCGTGGCGGATATGGATGTTTCAGCCATACCAGGCGTAACTATTACTTACTCGGCTTCGGGCAACGGTACGGTCGAAGACTTAGACGGCGCGCCGAATCTCTTAGCGACGGATGCGGTTGGCCTTGTGATCCCGGGATGGAATAGATACTACACATTGAATACGCCGCCTAATATCACGGCAGGTACGGAGGCGGCCTATACATTAACGCGTTATGATGTTCTTAGCAGTCCGATAACTGCCGGCAATGAAACGATTTATCTCTATAGCACCGGGCTCGGGACCTATGAGTTCAGGGCCAGCTCAGGCGGCGAAGCCATTACGTCGATCGATATCACAGATGGGACAAGCAGTGTTGACTTCTACTATTATGATGAGATGGTCAGCGCTGGCGTTACGATCACGGCGTCCGATAATAATACTGCGCCTGACGGGAATGTTGGCGCTGATGATACAACTGATAGCATTTCTGTCATTCCGGATGCCACAAGTTACTATACGCTGGATTCGCCGGCTGACATTACGGCTGGTACGGAGGCGATTTATACGGTTACGCGCTATGACCAATTCAGTAACTTGTCAACGATCGGCGCTGAAACGGTTTACCTCTATAGTGACGGAGCCGGTACATACGAATTCAGGGCAAGTTCAGGCGGCGCGGGAATAACTTCCATAATGATCGTTGATGGTAACAGCAGTGTGGACTTTTATTACTATGATGAGTATGCGCCGGCCAGTGTCACGGTCACAGTGTCGGATAATAACAGCGCGCCGGATGGCACCGCGGGATTTGACGACGCGACGGATAGCATCGCGGTGATTGTTGCTGCGATCGACGCGGATGTCAGTATGGTCAGCGCGGTTCCGCTGACTGTCCCGGCGGATAACGTTTCAAACTCGACGGTAACGGTCACGTTATATGATGAGTTCAGCAATCCTGTAAGCGGCAAGGCTGTTTCATTGAGTTCCAGTCGCGGAGGCGTCGATGTGCTTAATATCAGCGGTTCAACGGATGCCAGCGGGGTGATCACCGGAACGATCAGCAGCACAGTCGTCGGTACGGCTACGGTCACCGCGGTCGGTGATCCGTCCGGAGAAAATATAACGATCACACAAACCGTTGATGTCGCGTTTTCGGAAGTTGAGATCAGAATTTATGACGTGCAGATCGATCCGATCTATGACGCGGCCAACGACGCGATTTTAATCACGACGACCTTAGTGGAAAACGGCGCGATCGTGGACGACCTTGTCAATATGACACTGACCTATGTCGGCATTATGAATAATGCCGGGACGTCGCTCTCCGGGAACTTAAACGGCACCGATACGGTTATCGATACGGTCAACGCGATTTACCATACGACATGGAATCCGGCGGCCGGCCTTACAGCCGATACGGTCTACACGATCATTGCCAGGATCACGTACAACGGGCAGATCTATTCCGGCGTTAAGGCGTTCAGCGTCGACGAGCTTGGAGCTTTGAGGGATGATGTGCGGGGGATCGGGGACGCGATCGGCCTGATTCAGACGACGGTCACCACCATGGATGGGAAGATGGACACGGTCGAAGATAAAATCGACGCCCATGAAGATTCCCAGGCGGCCTTTAGGAGCACGACCGTCGGGACGCTGAGCTTGCTCACCGGGGAGGTCGGGGCTATCTTAGAGGATACGTCGACAACTCTTAGCGACCTGATTGCGACCCAGGTGACCAGCGAGCTGGCCAAGGGCGTCCAGTCCGAGATCGTTACCCGGTCGACGACCGTGGAAACAGGATCGACCATCGCCATCAGGTTCAGGACGGTGACGGGGCTCGCGCCGACGCTGACGGTGTATGATCCCAGTAATGTCACGAGGATCTTTAACGCGGCGATGGCTGAAGTCGGGACGACCGGCATTTATTCGAAGGACGTAACCTTTAACGCGGCTTGGGGATTAGGCGACTTTACCGTGCTGATCCAGGAGCCGGTCAATGCCTCTATTGACAGTGTTATGATCACTGTGGTCCAGAGCCTCGCGACGGGCGGTACGGCCGATTCCTCTTCGATCACTACGGACTTGATTTACAGCCGTCTGACGAATATGGATAGCGATATAACGACCTTAGTCAACGGTATGACAGAGGTGACGACAGTGACGACGGATGTGAGCACGGATATTGGGCAGTTGATCGAAGACTTGAATCTTGCCCGCGCCGGCGGCGGGATGAGCGCGCGGCAGATCGGCAGCATTGTTGAGTCTGTCGGCTCGGTGATCGGCCAGGGCGGGGATGATGAAATAGGGACGATCCTGGCGAAGCTGGCAGGCATTGAAGGACAGCTCGGTGACATCGGCATCGACGCGGCGAAAGCGGCATCGCTGACTCAGGGGTCTATGGGGCAATCCGCTTTGATCCAGAGTATTGTCGAGCATATTAAAGGGCTGTTGGAAGACGGCGACTTAGAAGAGGCGGAAGACGAGCTCGCGAATTTGGCGGATAAACTGCTTGAACTTAAAGAAGGGGTCGATGGCGTGCCGGGCGCTGTGACGATGGATTCGATGTCAGCGGCGATGCAGGCGTCGATCGAAGAGATCAACCAGTTGGCCGCCGAGAAGGGCATCGAAGGATTGATCCCGCTGATGGACCTCCCCGAAGAGGGATTGACGGCGAAGCCCGAAGATGTGATCGAGATAAGAAACGGCGTCAGCGAGCTTAAGTCACTGATGGTCGAGGTCAGGAGCCTCTTAGACCAGGAGATCAATAAACCGATCGTCCACGGCTGGTTCGAGGGCGAATAAAGTTAATTGGAGTTAATCGGGAGTTAATTGGAGTTAATTGGGACAGACCCCATTACTTATGGGGTCTGTCCCAATTAACTCCATTTATCTGCGGGATGGGGGATATGAGGAATTTACGGACATTAAAGGAAATAATCAAACGGACTCCCGGGGTTCGTTTAGGCCGTGATTTTTGCGGGCGATCGGCCTGGACGTCTTGCATCTTACGTCTTACTTCTTACATAATAGCGGCTTGTCTCTTGTTTGTCCCGATAGCCGACGCCGCGGATATTTACTATTCCGCCGGAACGGACGCGTCGGATCTCAAAACCGCCTCGACGGTCACAATCTCCGGGGGCAATACCGCCGGCTTCTCGGCCGCCCAGCCGGATCATGTCGGGATGGGAGACCGGATTACTTATAACACATCGAGCGTCGCGTATATCGTATCGCGCGCGTCATCCACACAATTTACTGTCGCCACGGCGACCGGCGGGGTATTGGCCAACGGCGGGCCCTGGACGGTCAATGCGATTGAGCGCGCGTTCAACACCTTAAATAATGCCGTTGATACAGGGAAGGATCCGAACCCCAGTGACGCGGCCTATTTAAATACGGACGATCTCACGTCGGGCCCTTACACGCTTTACATCGTCTGTTACGGCGACGCGGCCGCGGATACAACGGAGGTCAATATCAGTGGCTGGATCACCGACGCGGTTAATTCACTCAACATCATTCCTTCGGCCGAAGCGCGCCATAAAGGAAGATGGGATACGGGCGCCTACCGGCTTGTGATTACCAGCGGCGACGCGGTGATGATCAGCGATGACAATGTTTCGGTATCCGGATTACAGATCGAGCTCAGCGCCACAGCGCAGTATGGCATTGTTACTGACTCCGGCATGGACAATGTGCTGGTCAGCGGCAATATCATCACTTATTCAGGCGCTAATCCCGCTAACGCCGTGGGGATACAGATGGAAGACGGCGGTATTGCCGGGCGCGCCGCGCGAATATGGAATAATATTGTCTATGGTTTTCTGGGGACCGGCAATGCCGGGATCTCTGTCGATTTCTCGGGGAGCAACAGCAAGGCGTACGTGTCCAACAACACTCTCTATAATAATACGACCGGGATCGACGACGCCTCCGGGTCGGGCAGCATTGTCGCGAAGAACACGATCGCTTACTGGAACGGCGATAACTACGGAGGATCGGGAACTTTTGATGCCGCCTCAGCCAATAATCTCTCCGGCCCCAATACCGACGCTCAGGTTCCGGGCATCAACGCCCAGGACGGCGTGGCCGTTCAATTTATTGATGTCATCGGCGGCGACTTCCGCCTTGCCGCTACTGACGCCGCCGCGCAGGATACGGGCGCGGACTTAAACGCGGATGCGGATTTGAGTTTCAGCGACGATATTGAAGGGCAGCGCCGGGGGCGGTTGTGGGATATCGGCGCTGATGAGCGCGCCGCGCGGATATTGCATGTCACAAGCGTGGTTGATCCGATCGTCGTTGAGCTCGGCGACGGGACCGCGGCGGAGGATTTCCAGTTGACCTTCAGCGATGCCGCTTCCGGCCTTGATAGCGTCAAGAAAGGCGGCTACGGCACGACGTGGGGGAGCGACCTTATTCCCTCAGGCACGCTTTTTACCATCGGCGGGGAATCCGGGGCAGCGGCGCACACTATTTTTGAAAACGGCGCCGGTGAAGTCATTATAAGGAAAGCGCGCGCGGGAATCATTTCCCATTATCATATCTATCCTTCCGGCCGGGTTGTTCTCGACGCAGGCGGCGCGAATTTTATCACCGTTAACCAAACAGCCACGTTCAGCGAATATGCCGACGGGATCGCGCACTCAGGCGGATATCATGCCTACGCGGACCTTATCGAAACGGCAGCCTCGTCTTCAGGTGATTACCTGACTCCCGATACGCCGGGTATTATTTCCGGGGACCGCGCCGTTAACCGCGCCTTTGATTATACAAGCGATGGATTTGAAGAAGGCCGCGGAAGTTATCCGGTCATTGCCTCTGCCGGAAGCGCGACCGTCGATTTCAGCGGCGATATCCAAACGCTCTACAGCCCAGTTCTTCTGCTTGAAGAATTTTATCCGGAGACAGAGCCGTCCGCGGCGTTGAGCCTGTATTGGGACGCGACGGATACGATCGCCAGCGGCAGCGAAGTATGGACAGGGGCGTTAACCTCGACTCTCAGTGTCTCGACGGGGCTGCGCGGCAGCGCTCAGGAAAATGACACCGCCGGCGATTACGCCTCACTCCAGACCACTTCCAATATCAGTGACCCCGGGACATTGTCCCTGTGGGTGAAATCGTCCTCGAATGTTAATCCTTCATCGGATGAATATATTTTCTTCGCCGATACGGACCGGAATCTTTATTTTGACGCGCAAGGCCGATTGAACTTCAGGATCAGCACGGGCGCCGACTTAACCACCGCGTCCGATATTTATGATAATGCCTGGCATCAGGTCACATGTACCTGGGATTACGCGGCCGATGAATACGCGCTTTATCTCGACGGGAAACCAGTGGACGCAAGCACGGCTTCGTACGGCGCGCCGGCTTTCGACGCCGCGATGGTTTTTACGGCGCAAGACGCGTCGGGGACGAACCGCTTCGCCGGGTCACTTGACGAGGTCCGTATTTATGATGATGTGGTAAAGCCGACGGGGCGTGTTCTCTTCCATAGCAGAGCGGACGCGGCGGCCGACATCACCGCTCCTCAGGTCGGAAGTCCGGGGACAGTTGCTGGAACAACCTCTTTTACATCCGGGGTCCGCGGCAATGCGATTGCTTTTGACGCGGCCGGAGAATATGCCACACTTCCAAGCGCTGGGAATATTACTGCCGCCGCCGGGACGCTGGAGATGTGGGTCAAGTCCAATTCCGCGGTCGATCCTTCCGTCGTCGAGCAGGTATTCTTCGGCGACGCGGATTTCAACATTTTCTTTGATGCGGACGGGCAGATTAATTTTAAGATCAGCGGCGGGGTCAATTTGACCGGCACGGCGGATACGTATGACAGCCTGTGGCACCACGTGAAGGTCCTGTGGGATTACGCGGCCGACCGGTATTTTCTGTATGTTGACGGAGCCCAAGTCTCTTCAAGCGCGGCAGCGTACAGCGCTCCGTCTATGGACGCGACAATTATTTTAGGGGCGGCTGACACGTCGGATACCAGCCGCTATAACGGCATGATCGATGGGATCCTGATCTACGACGCGATGATCCTGCCTTACGGCGCGTATCATGTTCCGGTGGCCTGGGGAGATTCTGCCGGCCTTGCTGATGCGACGGTCCTTCTCTATTGGGATGCCGCTTCAACGCCGCTTGACATCGGAGCGGGAAGCGCGACGCTCGGCGGGGGGATGACGGCGGGGGCCGGCATCAACGGCTCAGGCCTTGTTAATGACGTAAGCGGGGAATACGCTTCGTTTCCAAGCGCGGGCAATATCATCAATAATGAGGGAAGCTTGGCCTTTTGGGTCAAGTCCGGCGATGCGGGTAATCCTTCCGGGCTGGAGCACCTCTTTTACGCGAGCACCAATTTTCATATGTTCTTTGACGCATCCGGTTTCCTTCATTTTAACATTAGCAGCGGGGTGAGCCTCCCACATGCCGTGGATATTTATGATGCCGGTTGGCATTACGTGCGCTGTACCTGGGATTATACGGATGACCTCTACGAGCTTTTTGTCGACGGAATAAGGCGCGCGCAGGATACAGGCGCTTATGCCGCGCCGGTTTTCGATGCCGAGCTTTACGTAACCGCGGTGAATAATGCGGGAGCGAACCGCTTTGCCGGAAGCCTCGATGAAATGTCTATAACCCATTGCCGGAGCACTCCGGTTATTGCCAGCGCCTACGGCCTGCCCGTTATGCCGCCGCAAGCAGGCATGCCTTATTCTTACCGCGTCGATGTTTCAAGCCGTTTAGACGGGATTTTGCGCGCGGAGCACCTCACGCCGTTAAGCGATTTTATTTCTTCAGCGGCCCATTCACCCAGCGAATACAGTCTCCAGTATTTCGGGAATATCTCGACGACCGGAAGCCCGTCAATATCCGGCATCACCGCGGGCCAGAACGCGAATGCCGGAGTCGTCACGGTCAATTATACCGGGACTGACCCTGATAACGATACGGTGACCTATGTCGCCGGGGATTGTGAATATTCACTGGACTCCACAGACGGCAGTAACGGCACGTGGAATGATATGACCACAGCAGAGTCGGGCGAGACCTTTGACAGCGACGGCGCTTCTTTTAGCTATGTATGGGACGCGGCGAGCGACACAAATGTTTATGACGGCATTGTTTATCTGCGCCTAAAAGTGCGCGACGGTATGGGGCATGAATCGAAATATGTTGCCATGCCGCCGATAGCCGTCGACACGCTGGCGCCCGCCGGCCTGGGGGCCCTTAGCGTCAGCGCCACGGCGACGACAATGACCACGCTTTCCTGGACGGCTGCCACGGATGACAATTGGCTTAATAACGCCCATTATGAGATTTGGTACGGAAACGTTGTGGCAGACGTTGAAAACCGCGACGGCACCGCCCTTAAGTGGGATAGCGCTCTTGATAGTGAGCTCGTTAACCGGACGATCGCGACCACGACGGTCACGAGTCTCTCGACGGACACCTCGTACTTCTTTAAAATCTGGGCCGTTGATGGCTTCAATAATGAATCGACCGTCGCGGGCGTTTCGGCGAGCACCACGGCGGCGGAGACCTCAAGGGTCTATAGCATTCAGATAGACCCTATTTATGATGCCGCCGCCGACGCGATATTAGTGACGACCTCTTTACTGGTGCGAAGCGGGACGATTGTTACCGACCTGACCAATCTTACGCTGACCTATGTGGGTGTTTTGAATAATGCCGGAACTCTTCTCTCCGGAAATTTGAACGGACCCGGCGATACGATCAGCGGCACGACAAATGCTATTTTCTATACCACGTGGGATCCCGCGGCCGGCCTTACGGCAAATATGGCATATACGATCATTTCAAAGGTCAGCTATAGCGGCGAGATCTATTCAGGCGCTAAGGCGTTCAATGTTGGTGAATTAGGCGGTGTAACCCAGGATGTCATCGCTGTCGAGGCTCAGGTCGATACGCTGACAACTTCCGTGACGAGTTTCGACGGAAGGATCGATACGTTTACCCAAAAGATTGATGACCACGAAACTACTCAGGTGACATTCAGGGATACCCGGCGGCAGGAACTCGCGGCGCTTGAGACGCAAATCGGGTCTATTGCGGAAGATACGTCGACGAGTCTCACGGATTTTATTGAGAACGAATTTGTCGAGGAGACGGTCAGGGGGGTCCAGACAGAGATCATTACAAGGCAGACGACGGTTGTCACGGGGGCCACGGTCCCGATCAGGTTCAGAATGGCTACCGGATTCTCACCGACGATCACGGTTTATGACCCGGATAATGTCACGAAAATCAGTAATGCCCTCATGAGCGAGACCGGGACGACGGAGATCTATTCCTATGATGTCAATTTTTACGTCTCTTGGGGGCTGGGGGATTTTACCGTTCTTATCCAGGAGCCGACGAGTGGATCGGTGGATAGTGTTATGATGGAGGTTGTCTCGAGTCTTACGACGGGCGGCACGGCGGATTCGTCTTCGATCAGTACCGATTTAATCTACAGCCGTCTCAACAACATGGACAGCGACATAACGAATTTGGTCGAAGGGATGGATAATGTCAGCACGGTCACGGCGGATGTCGGCGGGGATATCGATGGGCTGATCAGCGAGCTGGGTGCGGCTGTTGGCACCGGTGGCGTGGATGCTCAGGCGATCAGCAATATCACGGCGTCTGTGGGAGCGGTCATCGGGCAGGATGGTGACGGCGCCGGGTATGAAACGGTATTAGGGCGGCTTTCAGGGCTCGAGGGAATGCTCGCCGGTATCGGCGCGAACGCGTCGGCCGCGTCCTCTGTGATGGAGATGTCAAGGAGCAAGGCCAAGGCGATCCGTAAAATTGCCAGCAAGATCCAGAAGCTTTTAGATGACGGTGAACTGGAGGCGGCGCAGGAGGAGATGCTCAATATGGGCGAGCGCCTGGTGGAATTAAAAAGAAGCACGCAGCAGGTGCCCGGGGCCGTTACGACAGATTCCCTGTCGGAAGAAATGCAGGCGTCGGTCGATGAGCTTAACCGGCTGGCCGCGGAGAAAGGCATCGAGGGGCTGATCCCTCCGATCGACTTGCTTCAGGGGGGCTCGGCGATGGATCCGGAAGATATCATCGAGGTCAGAAATGAGGTCAATGAACTCAAGTCGTTAATGACCGAAGTCAGGATCTCCCTGGATCAGGGGATCAACGCGCCGATCGTCCACTCCTGGTTTGAAGCGGAATATTAACCAGGGTTCAGGGTTCAGAACCGTAAACGGACCCCGGGAGTCCGTTTGGTTTGAAGAATCAAGGAGATGGGATGAGTTGTGGGATATGTGTCGAGATTAAGGATGGGGTGAGGTAGCTCAAACACACCTTCATTCCCGACACAATACTCATAACACATAACTCACCCAATGTGAATAAGTGCAACCCGGCCTACGCGGTCGGGATAGTGTAGAGCTTTTCTGTTGAAGCCATTCAGCTCAAACGGCCCTTCGGGCCAATTCGCCTCATGACTTCAACAAGCGCTCTGAACAGATTCAAGATTTAGGGACCTATAATTTCATTTCTATTATTGGATCCCCGCTTTCGCGGGGATGACAGTAAGAAATACGTTACCGAAATTGTGAAGAATTACAACGTAACTGGTTTTCTCTAAATTCATATTTAAGGAAAACCAGTACGGGAATCCAGTAATATTAAAAACTAGAGAATTGGTGGTTGTCACCAATCCTCTCCTTTAAAAAAACAAATTTTGTTCGTGCAAGCTTGTTTTAAGAAGATTATAATAAATAAGATATTTACATAATACACTTTATATTGATTGAAACAGCTTAATAGCGGCGGGAACTTCTTGACATGAAACAAAAAACTATTTTTTTGATGGGTGTTGGCTGTTTATTGTTTGGCCTCCTTGTTCCTGATTCCTACGCTAACATCATCGTAAAGGTACGCGCCCTGAATCCTCTTGAAAGCGAAGAAGTTGCGGCTATTTTCTATCCTCTCCCCAGCGAGGTTTCTCCCAGTGATATTATCGAGAAAAAAATAACGTTCAGCCTGTCTGAAGATGAGGAAAAACCGCGCAAGACCACGTTTAACGTTGAATATGTCGAAGAAAAAGGGCGTTATTTCATTATTGATGAAGTGGCTTTGGGGCCCAGGGAGGTCGTTACTTTAGAAGTCCATGTCCGGGATATATGGACGATTCCCGCAGAGCGCCTTGATAGCATCAAGCAGACTGTTGAGGGCATCATTGTCCAATACCAGCCGGCCGAAGACCCTTCAGGCGAAGATCCGGAATCTGTCGAGGAATACGACGAAGAGACGATCAGGATATTACAGGACGCGATCTTTGAAGAGATCGACGCGATCGCAAAGCGCCAGCCGAAGAGTTCTGTCCTGAAAGTGGGCGTCGAGAAACACATGGAAGCCTATTACGAGGACATGGAGGCGTTGGCCCAGGTTGAGGTGGACGTTTTAACGCTGCGGTCTTTATTGGAGCCGGATGAAGAGGAAGGCGAAGAAGGGGAAGGTGAGGGAGGAAGCCCAGAGATAGAAGAAGGCGAAGCGGCAGAAGAAGAGGGATGCGGGGAAGCGACAGGAGAGGAAGCTTCCGCGCAAGAAGAATTGCCGGCGGAAACGGAACTATTGGAAAAAGAGATTCCTCTTGCTGATCCCGCGGATCTGACCTTTGAGGACGGGGCCGTGGAGCCGGAAGGTAACTTTGCCGAATGATATGCGATGGATTATAAGGACAATACAGTTTTTCTTGTGCTCGGCTTTACTCTTGGGGGCGGTGTTTAGCTACGCGAGTGTTACCCTGAAAATCTCTACCAGCAATCCTTCTTCTTTTGAAGCGCGGGAAATGCCTCTAAAATCCTACCTGCCGAAAGGAATACGGCTCGAAGACGTGATCGATGCCGGCGACCTTGAAGTCAGTTACGATGATGACCGGCAGCAGTGTTATGTCCATAAAAGCCTGACGCTGGATTCTAAGGCCTCGGTGACCTATGACGTCGAGATCGAAGATATCTGGCTCATCGAGCGGGATGAATTGGATGAACTGGAGAACACGGCGGATTCGCTGGCCAATGAGCTAAGGGATACGCAATATTCCGAGATTGTCCTTCAGATACAGAAGAATATTCGTGAAAAGATAGACGATATTCAAAGCCGGCAGGAAGAGGCGATGATTTTTAAAGTCGGCCCGACCGAACATATCGCGGTCTATGATACCAATAGAGCGGCGATCGCGGTCATACAGGGGAACATTAACGACCTCAACCGGCTGCTTTCGGTCGTTAAGGAAGAAAAAGGGACGAAGGGAGGCTTTGACCAGGAGCGCGCCACAAAGCTCATGGAGGCGCAGCAGGTCAAAAAACAGATCCTGAATTTCGGCGACCCCGACACGGAAACCAGCTGCCTGGTTAAGGAGTCACTAAGGATCGAGAGGGAAAACATTAACTTCGATCCGCAGGAAACGGTTTTAATGAAGATCGAATTCGCGAATCCGTCGGCTACAAAGAGCCGGACGGCCCCGTTGCGTTATTTTCTGGCGAAAGAAGTTGATGCCAGCGATATTATCGACCCCGAGGACCTTAATGTCGGTTTTGATTTTGAAAAGAGCCTCTATTATGTTTATAACGACAGCGTTGTTTTAGAGCCGGGTGAGACCAAGGAATTTGAAGTTACTTTAAATAATAAATGGGCGATCGATAAATCGAAGTTATACGGCCTTAAAGTTTACCTCGAGGGCCTGACGAGGGCGGCGGAAGAATCCATAGGCCTCGGCGCCGCGCAGAAATTCGGCAAAGAGACGCTCGGTGATATTTATGACCTGCTGCGGCAGTCCGGTCCGGACGAATTGACGGAAGGCTATGTGACCTCTTACCGCGACGACCTTCTGAAAGTCGAGAGCGTCCGCCAGGCGGTCCAGAAGATGGAGGATCTTCTCGTCGATGGGAAGCTTTCCCCCGAGATGACGGTTATGGAGCAGGAACGCCGTTGCCTTGACGCGGATGTTAAGGAGAAAAAGCCGAAAGATATCGTGGGATTCGCCGGTATCATCGAATCGCTGCGCAGCAACTTGCTGGCCGGGACGATCTTTAAGGGTAAGAATCTCTCATCGGTAAATACGTGGAAGATCATTTATTACATCATTATCTTTTTGGGCGTTATCAGCGGCGTGTTTTATTTCGTCAATATCCGCCAGCAGAAAAGCACCATGTTTGACTCCTTGACCGGGGCGTTCTCAAGAGGCTACGCGCTCGAGCGTTTCCGCGAGGAGCTTAAGATCGCCAAAGGCGGCGATAATAAATGTTCTCTATTGGTCATGGATATCGATAAATTTAAAAGCATCAATGATACCCACGGTCACACGGTCGGTGATACGACGCTTAAAGAGTTTGTTATTGCTATCCGCAAAGGGGTGCGCGCGACCGACCTGATCGGGAGGTTCGGGGGTGACGAGTTTATGATCATCCTGCCGACGCTCGAGAAGGACAAGGCCTTGAAGATCGCCGAGGGGATCTCCAGGATCGTCGAGGGGACCGCGATCAAGATCAACCCGAAGCTGATGTTTAATATTACGACGAGTCTCGGGGTCGCCACTTTCCCCGACGATAGCGCGACGGCCGAGGATTTGTTCGACAAGGCGGACCAGGCCCTGTACCAGGTTAAAAAACGGGGCGGCAACGGCGCCGAGCCGTTTGGGGGGAATGTGTGATAATTCAGGGTTCAGGGTTCAGAATCAGGTAATCCGGACCCCGTAAACAAACCCCGGGGGTCTGTTGGGGGGGGTATGATTGAAGTTGACATTATGAACCAGGCGCAGATCATGTTCAGCGGCGTTGCCAAAAGCGTCATTCTGCCGGGGGATTATGGTGAATTTGAGCTGTTGTCTTTTCATTGGCCGATCGTCAGCCTCCTGACTAAGGGAGAGATCATTATTGATGAAATGGGTTTTCCCATTTCCAGGGGGATCGCAAGATTCTCCGGCGAAAAACTCGTGGCATTGGTGGAACTGTGATTTCGTTGCTCGTAGGGATAATTGGTGACAGCCACCAATCATCTAACCGGATTTAATTTCTTATGCAAAATTTTGTCCTACTGGCTGTTATGTTTATGACGATCGCGGGCCCGTCGGTCGTTATAGCGGCGATCGGGTTTGCCGCTATCCGGGCATTAGGGCGTAATCCGTCGGCGTCACCGAAAATTCTGCCGGCGATGATCATTTCTCTTGTGTTCGCCGAGGCGGTCTCAATCATAGGCTTGCTGGTGTTCTTTTATGTGGCGGGAAAGTAAGACAAACAGACTACGGGGGTCCGTTTGGTTATACTTTAGTATAAGATAATCGGTGACAGCCACCAATGATCGAAACAGTAATGTAGGGGCGCCCATTTAAGGAGGTTTCATTGATATTTCAAGCGATTTTCTTTCAGGTTCTCTTTTTTATCGGGCTTGTTCTCGTCCTGCGCAAAGTTCTGCTGTCATCCTCTTATAATGAAACAAGAAGGCTGCAGCAGCTCAATGAGGAGAATTCCAGAAAAGCCCAGGAGCTTGCCGCGAAGATCGCCGATGCCGAGAACGAATACCGGGAGAGGACGCTGAAGACCGACGAAGAGATCCAGCTCATGAAGTCCAAGGCGAAGAAAGACATTGAAAATCTCAAAGAAGCGATCATCGCCAAAGGCAAGGCGGAAGGCGACCGCATCGTGACCCAAGCGCTCAACGCGCGCGATGAGATCCGCGCGGAGATCGAGGAGCAAATGCACGAAAGGGTTGTTGAATTCTCGCGCAGGATCTTCCGGGAAGTTTTAAGCGCGAAGGAGCAGAAGCTGGTCCATGAAGGGTTGCTGGAAAGCGTCTTTGAGGAATTGGCGGCCATCGAAAGCGACCGTTTGCGGACGGTCAATGTCGACGGGGTATCCGAAGGAGCCGTTGAGGTGAAAACGCTGCACCCGATGATGCCAGAGCAGAAAGAGAAATTAGAAAATATTCTGTCATCGAAATTAGGTAAAAAAATTACTGTTAAGGAAGAGCCGGAAAAAGAAATTATCGCCGGGATCACCATCACTTTAGGCAGCTTTGTTATTGATGGAAGCTTGTCGGAAAGGTTCAGGAAGGCCGCGGGGAGTATCAAGTAAAACGTAAGACGCGGATGGGAATGATAATTTGAATATTAATGGATCCCCGCTTACGCGGTCGGGGAAAATTTGCCTGAGTTGCCAATGGAAATATTCCAAATCCATGAAGTCGGAAAGATCAAAGAGGTCAAAAAGAGCATCGCCAAGATCGTCGGGCTTACCCAGTGCATGATCGGGCAGCTGCTTGATATTACGCCTAACACTCGGGGCATCATCATGGGCTTCGTCGAGGGGGAGATCATTGTTTTTCTTCTGGGGAAGGTCGAGGAAGCCAGGGTGGGGTTGAGCGTCTCAAGCCACATGCAGCCTTTTACCATCCCCGTCGGGGAAGGCTTTCTGGGGCGGATCGTAAATGCCTTGGCGGAGCCTATCGACGGCAAAAGGCGGGACGTGGCAGCTTCCGCGCGTGTCGCTGAATATGTCGACGAGGGGAATGTACCGAAGGCGACAGTACAGGCATCCCGAATCCGGTATCCTGTTTTCCGTCCCGCGCCGAGCGTTTTAGAGCGCAGCCCTATCGAGGATTCCCTGGAAATGGGAAGCCTGCTGATCGATTCGATGATCCCGATCGGCAAAGGCCAGAGAGAGTTGATCGTCGGTGACCGCATGACCGGAAAGACGACCATCGGCATTGACGCGATATTGAATCAAAAGGGGAAAAATATTGTTTGCATTTATTGCTGTATCGGGCGTTCGTACGCTTCGATCCAGAAGGTTATCGAAACGCTTAAGGCCAACGGCGCGCTTGAATATACCATTGTCGTTGTCGCGTACGCGGCGAGCTCCAGCGGCGAGCAGTACCTTTGCCCTTATACGGCCGCGACATTAGGCGAATATTTTATGGACAGGGGAAGAGATGTTTTTGTTGTTTTCGATGATATGACCAAGCACGCGTGGGCCTACCGCCAGTTATCCCTCCTCTTGGAGCGGCCGCCCGGGAGAAACGCTTATCCGGGGGACATTTTTTATATTCACTCGCAGTTAATGGAGAGGGCCGGCAAGTACAGCCCGGAATTCCAGGGCGGGTCCATGACGTTTTTCCCTATTGTCGATACGATCCAGGGAGACGTGACCGGCTATATCCCTTCGAATTTAATTTCTATGACCGATGGGCAGATCTACCTGAATGCTTCGTTGTTTAACAGCGGGATCCGCCCGGCCATTGACATAGGGCTTTCCGTTTCGCGTATCGGCAATAAAGTGCAAAGCGAGGCGATCAAGGAATTAAGCAGCTCCCTGCGCCTTGAATATCTCCGGTATAATGAGCTGGTGAAGATCACGCGGTTCAAGACGAATATCTCGGCGGAAGTCAACCAACGTCTTAGGCAAGGCGAAGTGCTCACGCAATTATTCAGCCAGGAAAACAATAATTCCTATTGCCTGGCGAAGCAGGTGATCCTGCTCTATGCCTTGCAGCGCAGGGTGCTCAGCGCCCTGGTCAGCGGCGAGGTAGAAAATTTTAAGGTGAATATCTTTGAATTTATCGATGAGGCATCGCCGGATCTGGTCAAAGAGATCACAAAAGAAAAGAAAATGACGGTTTCCATCAAAAGGAGGCTGGATGAATTGTTCGTGGCCTTCTTTAGAGAGAGGGATAAGGAGGCTTGATGGAAACCCAAACGGACCCCGGAGTCCGTTTGGGTTAATTAGGATCATTTCAATGAAAACTGTTCAGCGGCTTAAAGAGGAATTAGAACTCAACGGCGACCTGACCGAATTAATGGACGTCCTTAAAGGCATTGCTGTTTCCGAATTCTGGGCTTTGTCTAAAAAAATGGGACGCTTTACAAGGTTTATGAAAGCCTTTGAAGGATTTTTCCAGATGATGGATTTCAGCAGCTCGCAGCATCCCTTTACGCAGGAGCACGGGGTTTTAGGGATCATTATGGTGACATCGAATGAAGGGTTTATGGGAGGGCTTAACGCGCGCGTGATCAATACGGCTTTGAATTACAAGGGGGCTGATGAGGCCCAATTAATGATTGTCGGTGAACAGGGCGCGATCTATCTTGGTTCGCTGGGCAGGGAGTTCGTTGATTTTTCCGGCTTTGGGCCCGGGGAATGCTATGAGGCGGCCTTGCAGTTGAGGAATTATATCCTGGAGAAGGGCCGTGCCGGCAAATTCGGCAAACTGGTCCTTTTTTATCCCAAGCCGATTTCCTTTATGGTCCAGAAGGTTGAGGAATTAACGCTCTTGCCATGCGTGAAGTTGTTCGAGGAAAGACCGGCAGAAATGCAAAAACAAGTGGCCCCCATCATTGAGTCGTCTGTTGATGATATCGTCGAGTATCTTGTCGAGACATGGATCGTCCAGAAGCTCTTTGAGGTCTTTGAAGACAGTAAGTTGGCGGAGTTCTCGGCCAGGACAGTGCACTTGGAAGAAAGTTACCAGATCCTTCTTGAACAGGGCAAGGGTATCCGCTACCAGTATTTCCGCGGGCGCCATGAACTTGTCGACGCCGGGATGAGGGATATCTATTCCGCGCAGATCGTCAGGAAGAAGGGGATGGGGAAGAGATAATCAGGGTTCAGGGATACAGGTCACCAATTATCTCAGAACCGTAAACGGACCCCGGGAGTCCGTTTGGTTAACGGGTCGGCAAGGGGAAAGAAACAAGAAACAAACAATATCCAATAACCAAGAAACAATAACCAAACAAAACCTGTCAGGCGACCGTTTGGGATTTGAATATTGAATATTGGTTATTGTTTGTAGCTTGTATCTTGTTCCTTGTATCTTAATCTCGCCCCCTTGCGGGCGCCCTAAAATAAACCGACCTACACGGCCGGGCTAAATGAATTAACCAATGAGCTTAGGAAAAGTCATATCTGTTGAAGGGCCGGTTGTCGATGTCGTTTTCAAGAGCGAAAAAGACATTCCTAACCTTTATGAGGCCATCGAAACTGAATGTTTCGGGGGCAATAAACTTATTTTAGAGGTTGTCGAGCATCTTGAAAATAAGAGAGTTCGCTGCGTGGCTTTAGGCTCGACGTTGAATTTACAATATAACGCGGTCGCGAATTCCTGCGGGGATATGATCCGTATTCCCGTCGGGGAGGCGATGTTCGGCCGGATCATTAACGCGATCGGCGAGCCGATCGACCGCAAGGGAAAAATCGAAACGCAGCAGAGCGCCCCGATCCGCAGGAACATCTCGAGCATCAGGCTCAATCCCGACAGGGCCTTGGGCGGCGAGGCGGAGATCCTTGAGACAGGAATCAAGATGATTGATTTTCTTTTTCCCCTGATCAAGGGAAGCAAGACCGGGATCCTGGGAGGGGCGGCGCTGGGAAAAAGTATCCTGATCCTCGAGACGATCCATAATGTCGTCGAGAAGCATGAGGGGGCTTGCGTGTTTACCGGGGCGGGAGAGCGTATCCGCGAGGGAAACGAGCTGTATTTTGAATTTGTCAAACAGGGGATCATCAAAAAGGTTATGATGGCGTTCGGGCAGATGGACGAGCCGCCGGGCGCGCGCTTTGAGATCGCGATGACCGGGGTGACGCTTGCCGAGTATCTGCAGGAGCAGAGCAAGGATGTTCTTTTCTTCATGGATAATGTTTACAGGTTCGTCCAGTCCGGGGCCGAGATCTCGACCCTGTTAGGACGCGTTCCGTCGGAGTCCGGGTACCAGCCGACGCTCGCCTCGGAGGTCAGTGATTTTCAGGAAAGGATCCGTTCCCGCGAGGGGGGGTCGATTACGGCTATTGAAGCGGTCTATGTTCCGGCCGATGACTTGACGGACCCCGCGGTTGTCACGATCTTCAGTTATCTCGATTCGATCCTGGTCCTCTCGCGCGAAAAAGTCCAGCTCGGGCTCTACCCGGCCATTGACCCGCTGGTCTCATCGAGCAGTAATTTGGACCCCGCGATCATCGGGCGGGAACATTTTAATATCGCGCAGGAAAGCCTGAAGATTCTCACGAAGTACGAAGAGCTGCGCCGCGTGGTCATGATCATCGGTATTGACGAGCTTTCAAAGGCGGACAGGACGCTCTATGACCGCGCGAGAAAATTATTGAACTTTTTAACCCAGCCCTTTTATGCCGCGGAAGCCTACACGGGGAAAAAGGGGCAATACGTGACTCTTAAGGATTCGATCTCGGGGTGCGATAAGATCATCAACGGCCGGGCAGACCGGATGCCGGAGGAAAGTTTATATTTGATCGGAGAATTCGAACAAGCGAAATTTTAGGTTCCCATGACCGGTAAAATCTCTACGACATCTCTACGATACAAGGTGCGTTGAGAGCTTGTTTATGCTATAAATATCAGATAAGGGATAATTGGTGGCTGTCACCAATTATCCACCTGGCTAAAAGGAGACCAGCATGGCGCTGAGGATCGGGGATATTTTAGTTGAAAAGAAAATCATTACGCCGGAAGAGTTGGCCCTGGCGATTAAAGAGCACCAGAACACGAAGGAATTCTTAGGCCAGGTGCTGGTCAGGCTTAACATGATCACCGAGGAGAAACTGCTTAAGGTTTTGGCCGAGCAGCAGGGGATCACTTTCCTGGATTTAAAAGAACTCAAGATCAACGATAACGTCATTGCCAGCGTTCCGGCGAAGTTCGCGTGGCATTATAAGATCATGCCGATCCGTATTGACGGCAACGTGCTGACGGTAGCGATATCGAACCCGTTTGATATGTGGCCGGTTGATGACCTTGAGACGAATTTAGGGTATCGTGTCGAGATCTCCCTGGCGGTGGCCTCGGACATTGCCGACGCGATCAAAAAATATTACGGCGTCGGGGCCGATACGATCGAGCGCATTTTAGCGGAGGCGCCGCAGGAGGAAGAGAAGGCGGGGGCGGCTGCTTCGCAGGAAAAGGTCCAGGACTTAGAGACCGGCGCCGAAGACGCTTCGGTCGTCAAGCTTGTCAACCAGATCCTGCAGCAGGCCATTAGCGACCGGGCGACGGATATCCATCTTGAGCATTACCGCAATGAGCTGATTCTGCGTTACCGGGTCGACGGGATTCTTTACGACACGCAGGTTTCCGAAAATATCAGGTATCTTTATCCGGCCATTGTTTCAAGGATCAAGGTTATGGCCAATTTGAATATTGTCGAGCGCCGCGTCCCGCAGGACGGGCGGGCGAAAGCCAAGATCGGGAACAAGGAATACGAGCTGCGTATTTCCATTATCCCGACGCTCTACGGCGAGAATATCGTTATCCGCGTTCTCTCGACGCTGATGCTTTTGAGCATCAGTGACCTCGGGATGGAAGACGAGGAGCTCGAAATTCTAGAGGGCATACTGGCCAAGCCTCACGGCATTATCTTTGTGACCGGGCCGACGGGAAGCGGAAAAACGACCACCCTGTATACGTGTTTAAGCAAGCTCAATACTCGCGAGCGGAAAATCATCACGATCGAGGATCCGGTGGAATATGAACTGCGTGGCGTCTCGCAGATCCAGGTGAACCCGAAGATCGACCTGACCTTCGCGACGGCTCTCAGGAGCATATTGCGCCACGACCCCGACGTGATCATGGTCGGGGAGGTCAGGGATACGGAAACCGCGCAGATCACGATCCAGACGGCGTTAACGGGCCATTTGGTTTTCTCGACGATCCATACCAATACCGCCGCCGGCGGGGCAACAAGGCTCATCGATATGGGGATCGACCCCTTCCTGATCACGTCTTCCGTCGAGGCTTTTATCGCCCAGCGTTTGGTGCGCGTTATTTGCCCGGAGTGCAAGGCGCAGGTCACGGATGAAAAGATCGACATCGGCGAGGCATTTCCCGGAATTGACGCGGGTGCGCCGTTTTACCGGGGAGCGGGATGCAAGGCGTGCAATAGCACCGGATACAAAGGGCGAGCGGGTATTTATGAGATATTGGTCATGAACGCCGAGATACGCAAGATGGTTCTGGAGAAGGCCTCTTCAGATGCTATTGAACACAAGGCCCGTGAGCTCGGCGTAAAATCCTTAGCGCACAGCGGCTGGGAAAAAGTGTTTGCGGGAGTCACGACACCTGAAGAGGCGCAAAGAGTCACGCAGATCGAGGAGTGAGAATTCAGGGTACAGGGTTCAGAACCCAAACGGACTCCCGGAATCCGTTTGGATAGCGGGTCGGCACGGGGGCAAGAGTAAAGAAACAAACAGTATCTAATGACTAAAAAACAATAACCAAACAAAACCTGTCAGACGACCGTTCGGGATTTGATTATTGAGTGTTGGTTATTGTTTGCCCTTCGCTATCGCTCAGGATTCCTGCGAAGAGTACTCAAGCGAAGCGCAGAGTATATCTTGCCCCTTGGTTATTGGCTTATAGATAACGGAGGAGATGAGATGCCAAAATTCCATTACAAGGCCAAACGCGGGCCTGATGAGATCGTCGAGGGTGATATGGCCGCGGAGAGTTCGGACCAAGTTGTGATCAAGCTTGATCAAATGGACCTAAGCCCGGTGAGTATTATTGAGAAGGATGGCGCGCCCGCGCAGGATCAAAAAGCCCAGGCGGGCGGATCCGGCGGGCCGGCAGGGCGCAACCGGAAGATCAGGACCAAAGATATCGATGCCTTTACCTGGCAGCTGGCGAGCCT
>JAGLQN010000136.1 GCA_023136835.1 Candidatus Omnitrophota bacterium
ATTCCCTCCAGGCCGTGGTTGAAGATCTCAAGCAGCAGGTGAAAGACGGGAAAACGCTTTCCGAGGCCATGCGCCATTATCCGAAGCTTTTTAATAACCTGTTTTTGAGCATGGTTCGGTCGGGGGAGCAGGGCGGGGTTTTAGACGAGGTGCTCTACAAGATCGCGGAGCACCGTGAGAAGGAACAGCAGATGCGGCGGAAGATCCAATCGGCGCTGGCCTATCCGATGGTCATGCTGGTTGTCGGGATCGGGACGGTCTTTGTGATGCTGACATTTTTTATGCCGAAGTTTATCGGTATTTTTGACAGGATGAAGCGGGAACTTCCGATGCCGACAAAGGTCCTGATCAGTGTCAGTAATTTTATGTCCGAGCATTGGATGTGGTTTATTTTCGCTTTCGTGTTCGCCTTTATTCTGTTCGGGCGGATGCGCCCTGGCGGCAAAAAGAAATTTTTCTTCGACCTGGTCAAGCTGCATACGCCGCTGATCAAACAGTTCATCCGCGACGCTGAGATCGCCAAATTCTGCCGGACGCTCGGGATGCTTTTGAAGAACGGGCTGCCTGTTTATGAAAGCCTGACATTGGCGACCAACACGCTCGATAATGAGGTCTTGCGCGCGCAATTGCTCGTAGCGGGAAAAGAGATCGTTAATCAAGGCTCGACGCTGTCGGCCAGCTTGGGGAAGGTGAAGATATTCCCGAATTTTGCCATTAACATGATCGCCGTCGGCGAGGAAGGCGGAAAATTGGAGGGCTCGCTCAACGGGGTTGCCGAGGCTTATGAAAAGGAAGTGGAGCAGTCGATCAGCGTGATGACCTCTCTGTTGGAGCCGTTATTGATCCTGGCGATCGGCGGGATCGTCGGGTTTATTGTTTTTGCCATGCTGTTGCCGATCTTTGATATCGGCGTGATGGCTAAGTAGTGTGGAGTTTAAATTCCGACTTGCGCGGCCGGGATTAGTGAGATTGGCATGAGTGTCTACAAGGGGGCGCTCTTCGGTACTATTGTAATCAAAGGGGGGAGAAATGAAAAATTTAGAAAACGACCAGGGAGTAGAAAA
>JAGLQN010000137.1 GCA_023136835.1 Candidatus Omnitrophota bacterium
CTGCTACCCGCTATACCCTATACGCTAGAAAAGGATTGACGCTTGTCGAGGTGCTGCTGGCTGTTTCGATCCTTGCCATGGGCATTGTTGGTGTCTTGAGGGGATATGCCAGTTCCATAGCAACGCTGGAAGCCGTTCAGTATAATATTGACGCCGTCAACCTCTTAAAGATGAAAGCCTCCGAAGTTGAGATCATGGTCGGCGAGAAGCAGGGGATCTCGCAGAAGAGCGGCAGCGGTTCTTTTGAAGAGCCGTTTGAGGATTTTTTGTGGGAATGGGAAATCAGGCCGGCCGGCGAAGAAGACCTTTACGCGCTGAGCCTCACTGTTTCGAGCGGTTATAACCCGAGGGAGTTTTCGTTAACGACATATGTGGCGGATAAGAAGGATGAAAAAGAGGACTAGACCCAAGACTTCAGAATCAAGACCTAAGACCCAAGACTTCAGTTCAGAATGGAAAGTCTGTGGTCTAGAGTCTTTGGTCTGCGGTTTCAACGCAGGTTTTACCCTCATCGAACTCATGGTTTCAACGTCGATCTTAGGGCTGATCGGCTTGGCTGTTTTGGCGACGTTCGCAAGCGGGTTCCATGTCTTTGAGCGCGTGCAGGCGTACAGCGGTTTTCAGGCGGATATCCTTCTTTCCCTCGAAGAGATGGAGCGTGACCTAAGCAGTACGTTTGCCTTTACAGGAATGGGGTTTGAAGGCGGGGCGCAAAAAATCACTTTTCCGGCTGTGATTGAAACTATTGAAGTCATAGAAGACGAAGAAACGATCGCCTCGTCGGTCGGTCAGATTTCGTATTACCTCAAAGGGGACAATGACCGGAAAATATTGATGCGTGATCAGTTGGATTATTTCCAAGCGGCCTCAAAGGATAAAAGCGAGGATGACCGGAGCGGTTTCTTTGCCTATGTTAAGGATCTTAAGTTCAGCTATTATTCCTTGGACGCGGAAAGCCAGGAGGGCGGCTGGGAGGAATCTTGGTCGACGGAGGAAGCCCTTCCGGAGGCCGTAAAGATTGAATTGACCTATGAAGACCGCGGCGGGGATATCGAGCTTGTCCGGACAGTCTTTGTTCCCGCGATTCAGGTTCCCGGGGAGATAGAAGAAAGCGGGGACGATGGCGAGGAGGAAGGCGAAGGTGAAGTTTGATCACATGATTCAGGGTTCAGGGTTCAGGGTTCAGGGGACAGGGGACAGGGGACAGGGTTTAGTTTCTTTTCTGACCCCTGTCCCATACCCCCTGAACCCTGAAAAGGGAAGCGTTCTTATCGCCGTTCTTTGGTCCCTTTTCTTCCTGGCGGCCCTGGCTTTGGTGATCAATGTCTTGATCACGCCGCAGCTCGCATTAGCCGCGAAATTGCGCGACCGGATAATGCTGCGTTATCTCGCGAAAGCCGGCATCGCGCGGGTGATCATTGAGATCAGGGCGGATGAAACAGAAGACTATGACGCGCTCAATGAGCCGTGGAACGACAACGAGGGGGCGTTTAAGGAGATCAGCCTGACCGACGACGGTTATTGCAGTATTGAATACTTGCTTCCGTCGGAAGAAGGCGAGAAAAGTGAGGCGCGTTACGGGCTTATTGACGAGGAGAGGAAGATCAATGTCAACAAGGCGCCCGCGGATGTCCTGGCGCGGTTGATCGAGCTCGCCGCTGAACTTCCCGCCCGGGACGCGCGCGATATCGTCGGTGCGGTCGTGGACTGGCGGGATAAGGATGATGATCCTTCAGAAAACGGCGCGGAAAGCTCTTATTATGAATCGCTGGAAGGCGGGTACCCGTGTAAGAACGCTCCTTTTGAAGTGTTAGAGGAGCTAAGGCTCATCAAGGGGATAACGCAGGAGATTTTTGATAAGATCAAGGACAGGGTTACCGTTTACGGGCGAGGGTTTGTGAATATTAATACAGCCGATGCACTCGTCTTGGAAATCCTGGGCTTCAGTAGCGGCCTGGCGGAAAAAATTATATACTTTCGCAGCGGCAATGACGGGCAGGCGGCGACAGAGGATGACAATGCTTTTGAAAACGCGGGGTCTATCGCGGCCACGTTAGCTTCAAAGATCGGATTATCCCAGGCGGAGTCTGAGGAGTTTGAGGCCGTCATGGAGCAGGGGATCGTCGGGGTGAGTTCAGATAATTTTCGCGGGTATTCTTTTGGAAGATTCCGCGACGGGGATGCTTTTTCGAAGATCGCCTTTGTGATCAACCGGGACGAACAGATCCGGTACTGGCGGGAAGATTAGTGACACCATTTATCCCGGGCCGGCACAGGGGTAAGGGGAAAGAAACAAGATACAAAAAATACCCAATAACCAAGAAACAATAACCAAATAAAACCTGTCAGGCAACCGTTTGGGATTTGAATATTGGTTATTCCAACAATTGTCATCCCCGAATGTTTTAATCGGGGATCCAGAAAGCACGGTGCGCTTAAAATCCAAAAATTCAATAATCAAACAAAAATCATTGTATGACAGTTTGGAATTTGTTAATTGGTTATTGTTTTTTGTTTGATGTTTGTATCTTGTTCCTTGGTTATTTATATAAACGGGGTTTCATCAATGTTCAAAGCGGGATCAAAGAAAGCTTCAACTGTCGTCGAGATCGGAAATGACTGGCTGAAGATCCTTCAATACAACCCTTCCTACAGGGGCGGGCGCGTGACGCGTGCGAGTTTTGTGAAACTTGTTCAGATCAAGGAGCCGGTCACCGAAGCCCTGGCGAAAGCTTTCAAGACCCTGAAGCTCGGCAAAGAAGATGTTATTGCCTGTATCCCGCGCCATCTTGTGACCGTCCGGATACTTGAATTTCCTTCGGTCAACGCCAAAGAGATCAATGACATGGTGACTCTTCAGGTCGGCAAGCAGACGCCGTATTCACGGGAAGAAATTATTTTCGCCTACCGCCCGATTCACTCGCCGAGGGAAGGCTATACGAAAGTCATGCTGGTGATCGCCCGGCGCAATATTGTCAATGCCCGCGTGGAGGTCTTTCAAAAGGCCGGGATCGAAGTGACAAAAGTAGCGGTTAGCTCGGAAGGCGTGTACAACTGGTTTGGCATCGCTTACGCGCCGGAATTAAAGCTGAATACCGAAGGGATCGTCCTGCTTGATGTCGATTCAAACTATTCTGATTTTATCGTGATCTATCAAGGGCAATTCCATTACACGAGGAATATCCTTATCGGAGCCAATCATCTGCTCGAGGCAGAGGGAAGATGGAGGGATAAATTCGTTGAAGAAGTCAGCCATTCTATGGAGCTGTATCATAACGAGGAGCGTGATATCAAGTTAGGCCAGGTATTTATCAGCGGCGCCGGGAAGAATGTCAATGGCCTGAACGACGCCCTCAACGCGCAATTGAATTTGCCGATCATCATGACCGACGCGCTTAACAATATCAAGGTGCGCCATAATATCCGCGCGTTTGGCGATGATGAGAGTGTTTTTGTTTCCCCTTCTCCCTTGCTGGGGATGGCCGTTAAGAACAAGAACCTCCAGATGGACCTGACTTCCAATGAGCTGCGCATTCAAAAAGAGATGGAGATCAAGAGGAGACAAATTACCCTGATGGGGATTTTAACGGCTTCTGTTGTTATGGTCCTTTCCTTGTTGCTGCTGCTCAACGCTTACTTCAAGAACACGTATCTAGGGCAGATCAAAAAGGAGATCGCGAAGATCGAAAAAGTGGCGGACTATGTCGAGAGGATGCGCAGGCATATTAGTTTAGTGGAAACCCGTCTTGACGCCGAGCAAAGGTCGATCAATGTTCTGCATGAAGTCCATAGCCTTACTCCAAAGGAGATCCATTTTACGAATATCAGCATTGAGGAAGACAAGCAAACGGTCCTCCAGGGGCGGGCGACGGAAATGTCCAACGTGTTTTCTTTTGTCACAACGCTTGAAAATTCACCTTATTTCGAGAATGTGAAAACAACATATACGACGACAAAAAAAGATCAGAAGGAAGAATACACAAAATTCGAGATTATTTGCATGTACGAGAAGGAAGATGGATACGAGGAAGGATTTGAAGATAGCCCGTAGGGGCCGCATAGATAAAGAAGGTCAAGAGGAGAGAAACAAGATGCAAGATATAAACAATAATCAAGGAAATGGGATGAGTTGTGGGATATGTGTCGAGATTGAGGATGAGGGTGAGGTAGCTCAACCACACCCTCATTCCCGACACAATACTCACAACACATAACTCACCCCATGTGAAATCCAAACAGTCCAAACAGACCTTGGGGGTCTGTTTGGGTTCCCAATGTGCACAAGGAGCTTAACATGTTTTGGGATAAGCTTTCCGGCAAAGAAAAAATCGGCTTGAGCCTCGCGTTTGCCGTTATGGGCATTGCTTTACTGGACAGGCTGATCATCAGTCCTATCCGCGGACGCTTCCGGCGCATTGATCAGGCGATCAAGATCAACGAGAAGCAGCTGGCGCATGACCTGCGTAATGTCCACCAAAAGGACCAGATTGAAGAGCGCTTCGAGAAATATGTCGAGTATGTAGAGAGGAGCGGTTCGGACGAGGAGGAAGTTGCCAAAATTCTCGGGGAAATTGAATCGATGGCGCGCCAGTCGAAGGTCTATTTGGCGAATATGAAACCCCAGACGCCTAAAGAAATCGACTTTTATAAGGAGTACGCCGTGGAGATCGAGGCGGAGGGAAGCCTCTCTTCTTTGGTCACGTTCCTGCACCAGGTGAACACGTCGACTCAACTCTTGAGAGTGGAGAAGCTGCGGCTGAACTCTACCAAGAAGGGGGAAAAGACGTTAAAGGCGTCCATGCGGATCATGCGGGTCTTGGTTTTGTAATTTAAGAGAAGGCTTCCTTAACCAAACAGACCCCGGGGGTTCGCTTATGGTTGCTTATTTCTTTATTATTGGATCCCCGCTTTCGCGGGGATGACACTATTAATTTTCTTATTGAAACAAGAAATGTTATCCCCGCGGAAGCGGGGATCTAGAAAAAAAGATAGAATGTACGTGTCAACCCGTAATCTTCAACAGAAAAACTCATCCTGATTTTGCTCGACCGGGGATCGGAAACTGTGCTCGGACTGATTGGCTCATCGGCTTCAAATTGCTAAACATTTGTCAAAAATAATTTAGCAACAAAAAAAAGTCTTTTGTTCTTGTGTTGAAATTAATAGTTTGATATATTTATATTATATTGTAAAATCTGTACTTGCGTCATTTAAACCCCTTTTTTCCGGGAAATGTCATATTCAGGTTTGCATTTAAAAATAGCGCTGATAAAGCAAACTTTATCTAAGGAGCGACAATGTCAAAAGCTGCAAAACGAAGTCTTTTAGTTCTTATTATATTACTTCTGGCAACTCTGGGATTCGCGGCTTTTTCTGTTTTTGAGAAACAAGAGCTTGAGAAGGCGAAGTTCAGTGTAGAGCAAGAGCTTGTTGAGACGAAGGACCGGTTTCAGACGAAAGAAACGAGGTATATCCAGGACGCGCAGAAGCTCGACAACGAGCTGAAGAAGGCTAATGACAAGAAAACTCAGCTTACCAAAAGGATAAAAGAGGTCGAAGATCAGGCCGAAGAGCAGATCGAGACCCTTTCGAAGGAGATCGAGGAGATTTCCGGCGACCGTGACAAATGGAAACGCCGCATTGCGACGATCCGCAGCGAGCGCGATAAGCTTATGGTCAAGATCGATGATCTGACGAAAAAGCTTGAAGAAAAGCCGGAGCCTGAAATCATTTATAAGGAAGTCCCCGCAAAGTCCGCCAGTGCCCGGACCCCTGTTTTCAATGTTACAAATTCTCCTACTGTTTCTATTGACGGAAAAGCCGTTGACGAAGAATACTGGGCAAAGCTCCTGCAGCAAAAAGCCTCTCTTGAAGTTGATATCCAGACATTGTCGGATGAATTGTCCGCCAAGTCTATCGAGGTCGTGGAATTAAAGCAAAGCAATACAGACTTTAAACTGGAAGCGGACGCGCTGCGGCATGAAAGGGAAGAGGTCGAGATCATCATCAAGCATAAGACGGATATGCTCGACAATATTTCTCTCGAATTAGCAAGGACGAAGAATGACAAGAAATTTATTTCGGATCGCGTGGAAAAATTAAACGCGGAAAACAGGGGGCTCCGACAACAGCTCAAACAGCTTGTTTCCGTGAAGAACGCGCTGGAAAAATCCATTGTCCGCTTAAGCCAGGAAAAAGATAAGATCAAAGGGAAACTCGGAAAGACCGAAACGATCATTCAGAGCAAGATCGACGAGATCTGGGAGATCAAAGATGACCTGGATCGCTCGATCCGCAAGGCTCAAACCGGATCATCTTCGAGCGAAGTGGAATTGCCTCCGATCATCGTGAGTTCCGGAGAAGATACAAGGATCTATAATATTCCCGGGACAACTTCCAGGTCTAGCGCGGGTTACAATACCGCGGCAGCCCCCGGATTTGACGGTAAGATCATTAGCGTCAATGAAACCAATAATTTCGTCATCGTAGATGTCGGAGAGAGTAAAGGGGTCCATCTCGGGGATTCCTTAAGTGTTTACCGCGACTCAAAATATATTGCCCGTCTGGAAGTTATTCAAGTCCGGAAGGATATTTCTGCGGCCGACCTAAAAGACCAGTGGTCAAAAGTAAGGGTCGGGGATATTATCCGTTAAGCCTCTAAAAATTAATTAGGAACAAACCCCAATTAATAAAAGAAACAATACCCAAGATACAAGGCACAAATAATATCCAAAAACCAAAAAACAATATTCAAACCGCTTGTCAAAACCCTTGGTTTGTTATTTGGTTATTGAATATTGAGATTTTTTTGTTTCTTGCATCTTGTTTCTTTGAGAAACTCCTTTTAATTTTTAGACATACATGAACGTGTACAATAAAAAAATCAGTATAGAAGATGTTGCCCGCCGGGCCAAGGTTTCCATCACAACCGTTTCCCGCGTCATCAACAATGTTCCCACCGTTTCCGCGAAGAACCGCGCTAAAGTCGAAGAAGCCATCGTCCATCTGAAGTTTAAGCCTAATGTCAGCGCCCAGCGTTTAGCCAGGGGGTACAATAATTCTATCGGGCTGGTCATGCCCGGGTATCCTGGGATTTTTTATTCTTTTTATGCCGTCGAGCTCATCCGGGGCGTCGGCCATGCCTGCGAGATTAAAGGGCTGGACCTGGTTTTTCATATTACGAACGGGGACAATCCGATCAATACAAGCAATGTCGGCGGGATCATTTTTGCCGATGTCATTGAGAACAAAAAGCAGGTCGAGTCGGCGATTGCCATGGGCACGCCTTGCCTGATCATTAATAACAGGGTTGATGATCTTAATGTTAACTATATTGCCATTGACAATAAAAAGGGCGGCCGGATCGCTGCAGATTATTTGGTGAGCCTCGGGCATAAAAAAATTGCTACGATAACCGGAAATTTGAATACGCAGGCCGGACTGCACCGCTTTGAAGGTTTTAAGAAGTTCTTAAAAGAGAAGGATATTGACCTGCCCGAGAAATATCTTTACAGGGGGGATTATTCCAGGCGCTGCGCGCGCGCGGCGGCTCAATCTTTTTTAGAGCTTCCCGAACCTCCGACAGCTATTTTTGCGGCCAGCGATGAAATGGCCCTGGAAGCCGTTACCGTTATTATGGAAAAGGGTTTAAGAATTCCCGAAGATATTTCTATTATCGGTTTTGATGATAATCCCGCCTGTTTGTTTGGTCCTGTGGCCTTAACAACGATCAAGCAGCTTCTCTTTAAAATGGCAGAAGATTCTGTCCACCTGTTAAGTTCAATCATAGCCGGTAAAGACAAAGTTAAAAAGAAGAGCGTCCTCACTCCTGAATTGGTTGTCAGGGAATCCTGCGGCCCGTGCCGGGCATAACATCTTTCCCGTTGGCAAATTCTTGACAAAAGATTATTTTCAAGATAGTCTAAGTGTTATTAATCATTAAAGAGAGAAGTAAGAAGATAGAAGAGGGAAGAAAAATCCCTAATTACCCTCATTTTCCCCGAAAAACAAAGGAGGAGACTGTGGGTATAATTTTTAATTCTTTCTTTTATTACGATGAACAACTACGACTGCATAGTTATAGGCGGCGGCCATGCCGGCGTCGAAGCAGCCCTCGCGGCAAGCCGCATGGGGTGTTCGACCCTTATGGTTACCTTCTCTTTTGATACGATCGGCCAGATGAGCTGTAATCCTGCCATCGGAGGTGTCGGAAAGGGCCAGCTTGTCAAAGAAATCGATGCCCTTGGCGGGGAAATGGGGCTTGCTGCCGATAAGACCGGGATCCAGTTCCGCCAGCTTAACGCGTCAAAAGGTCAGGCCGTGCGTTCTTCCCGGTGCCAGTCCGACCGCAAGCGGTATAAATTGTATATGCAGGATAGGATTCGCGATCAAAACGGGCTTGATGTTTTGGAAGATGAAGTCAATGAGCTTTTGGTCAAAAGAGGTAAGATTGTCGGGGTCAAAACAGAAAAGGGCGGAAAAATCAAGTGCGCAAGCGTGGTCGTAGCCGCTGGAACGTTTCTTCACGGGCGCATGCATATAGGCAAGACGATCATCCCCGGCGGCCGGATCGAAGAACCCAATTCAACCCGGCTTGCCGAGAATATCCGCGACCTGGGATTTGAAGTCTTGCTTTTTAAGACAGGAACGCCGCCGCGCTTAGACGGGGGAACAATCGATTTCTCCAAACTCCAGGGCCAATATTCCGATGAGCGCCCGGTCCCTTTTTCATTCCGCACGCCGTCGATCCCCCCGGATCAGGAGCTCTTACCTTGCTATATTACGGGCACGAATAAGAAGACCCATCAAATTATAGAGGAGAACATGCATCTTTCTCCGATGTATTCGGGACAGATCCAGGCGACAGGAGTGCGGTATTGCCCTTCCATTGAAGATAAATTAAAGAAGTTCGGCGGCAAATCCAGCCATCAAGTCTTTCTGGAGCCCGAAGGGCTGCAGGGAAACGAATATTACCCTAACGGTATCTCGACGGGCCTGCCGGCGGACGTCCAGGAAGAAATGGTCCATTCGATTGCGGGGCTGGAACATGTGAACATCAACCGGCACGGGTATTCCATTGAGCATGGTGTTATTCCTGCCACCGCATTAAGGGCTTCCCTGCAGACAAAAAAAATCAAAAGCTTATTTCTCGCCGGGCAGATCAATGGGACGACCGGCTACGAGGAGGCGGCGGCCCAGGGGATCATGGCGGGTATTAATGCGGCGCGAAGCGTCAAGAATGAAGAGCTTTTTATCCTGGCGCGGGATGAATCTTATATCGGCGTCCTTATTGATGATCTTGTGACCAAAGGGACACCGGAGCCTTACCGGATGTTCACCTCGCGCGTGGAATACCGGCTGATCGTCAGGGAGGATAACGCGGATCACCGGATGGCCAAGTATGGACGCCAGCTGGGTTTGCTAGGCGAAGACGTGTACAGAAAAGTTGAGGAAAAATACGAGCGCATCCAAAAAGAGATCGGGCACCTTAGGTCAACACGGGTTTATCCGGGCACGGAGCTGGACCAAAAACTTATTTTGGCAAAGAGCGCGCCGCTGCGCCAACCGACGCTGCTCAGCGATATCCTTAAGAGGCCCGAAGTTGATTACGCGATGATCGCGCCTTTCGACGGAGATTTAAGGGACTTGTCCCCACAGATCGTTAGCCAAGTGGAATATGAAATTAAATATGAAGGATTCATTAACCGTCAGCTCAAAGATATCGAGCGTTTCAGGCATATTGAAAAGATCAGGATCCCCGATAAAATTGATTACGATATCATTCCGAGCCTGTCGATTGAGATACGGCAGAAACTTAAAAACTTCGCGCCCGCGAATCTCGGCCAAGCCAACAGGATCTCTGGAGTGACTCCCGCCGCAATCTCGATATTGATGGTGTATTTGAAGAAATTCGACCAATCCCGGTCGCGTAGGTAGGGATAGTGTAGAGCTTTTCTGTTGAAGCCATTCGGCTCAAGAGGCCCTTCGGGCTAATTCGCTTTATGACTTCAACAAACGCTTTGGATTTCTTTGCTTAACCAACCCCGATCCCGTGGGACGGATATTTTAGGGCGCCCCCCCCTGTGGGTGTCCGGTTTTGACCATAAACAGACCCCCGGGGTCTGTTTGGTTCTGATAATTGGTGGCTGTCACCATTTATCTCGAATTTCTTCGTTTGCCTCTTTTCTTTTTGCCTGCAATCCATTAGAATAAATAGATCATGGCCGAGAGATCACTAGCCAACAGAAGAGTCCTGAAATTCGCGCTTTTTCTTTTTATTCTTGCCGCTTGCTGGTATTTGGGAAGGGTCTTTAAGGTTGACGTATCGTATTATCAGGATTTTCTTTCAAGGTATCCTTTAGCGCTTTCCGGATTGGTCTTTGTTCTGCTTTATGTTGTGACGACGAGCTTTCTATGGTTCGGGCCGAAGGATGTCTTGAGGATCGCAAGCGCGATTCTTTTCGGGGCTTATATCAGCACGGTTTTTGTCTGGATCGGGGAAATGATCAACGCCGCGGTGATGTTTTATTTAAGCCGTATTCTCGGAAGGGCATATGTCCAGCAAAGATTTTCACTGAAATCCGGGGAGCTTGAGAAGATGAAAGGCGATTCATCTTTCCTCGGGGTAACCGCGTGGCGCATTAATCCTTTGGTCCCTTTCAGGTTAATGGACTTAGGGTATGGATTGACACAGATCTCTTTTTCGAAATATTTCTGTGCGATTCTGATTGTTTCGTTCTTTCGGATCCTTTGGCTCCAGTTTATCTTAGCGGGGATCGGCACAATCCTGTTTAAGGATGTTTCGGCGATGTTGGATTATTTTCTTGCGAATCCGGCGATCGTCCGTTACAGCGGGCTGTATTTTCTTACCGTTATAGCGGTCACGATCTTTGCCGTTGCAGCGCGGTTTTTTCGGCATAGGGCAAAGGAATAAGATAATTGGTGACAGCCACCAATTATCCAATTTTGAAGAATCAAGGAGATGGGATGAGTTGTGGATATGTGTCTCACAACACATAACTCACCCAAATTCCGACCTACGCGGTCGGGATTGATGGGAGAGGTTAATCTATGGAAAAAGCGAGTACAAAGCTTACAAGGATCATGATCGCATTCATTATCGCGATACTTGTGATCAAGAACGCGACAAGCTCGGGTATTTTCAAGGCGAAGGATCATAGAGGAAAAGGCTATTATGTGAAGATCCCCCGAGGGTGGAAAAAGGTAAAGAAACAAAAGGGGGTTGTTTATCCCGATGGGGTCGCGGTTGTCATGTTTGTTCCCAATAGGATTAATGTTGCCCGCGAGGTGCCGGATATGTATATTTCCATATTCACCAAGAGATTAACCACGCCTATATGGGTTGAAGATGAATTTCCCGATATCCTTAAATCGATCCATGATTCCGGCTATAGAATAATGGATAAAGGAGAGATCAAGTTAGATGGGACGATATCGAAATGGGTCGTTTATCACGATAAGAAGATGCTGGCATTGATCCTCGAATTCTATATGGTTACGGATAATAACGTGTTTTTTAAAATACAGTATTCCGCGCACCCGGATAAATTCAATAAAGAGCGCATAGCCTTCGAGGAGCTTAAGGATAGTTTTAAATTCAGGTTTTCAATGTTTTGATCAATAGGCAATAGGGGACTGTCTTCTAGCCACCTAAACGCTAAACGCTGTTTTCAATCGCCCGCCAGTCTGTAAATACCGGATCAAAATCTCTGCTTTTAAGATACCGTACGATTTCTTCCACAGACCGCCGGTCTTCAATGTCAAATTGGGGTTCTTGTTCTCCGGCAGGTTTCAGCTGGTAGCCTCCGACGGATGTGTTGGAACCGGCAGAGATGCGCGTGATCCCCAGTTCAAGCGCGTGGTCACGCAGGAGAGGGGTTTCCCTCGTCGATAAATTAAGCCCGACGCGCGGAAAAAGAACGCGACTCAGGCAGAGGATCTTAATGAGGTCAAGGTCGCTGATGTTGCAAATGGCAAAAGAGCGCCCCTTGATCTTGCGGAGGCGCGGGAAAGAAAGGCTGTATTCCACGCCGGGAAAATGTTTTTCCATCCAGCACAGGTGCCCGTAGAGAGAGAAAAGGTCCCCGGCGGTTTCGGATAGTCCTAAAAGGATCCCTAAAGAAATATGGCGCATGCCCGACCGGGCGGCCCGTTGCGGAGTGTCCCGCCGGTAATCGTAATCACTCTTTTTGCCGGCAAGGTGGACCTCGCTGTAACGCTTGCGGTTGTACGTTTCCTGGTAGACCGTAATGCCGTCAACCCCCATTAAGAATAATTCACGGTACTCTGCTGTTTCCATCGGGTGGACTTCCATGCTGATGTCCGCAAAGTATTTTTTCGCGATCATCGTCGCTTCTTTTAAATACGTCAGCGGTGTGGCCTTGTACGATTCGCCGGTCAAAAGCAAGATATTCTCGATACCGGTGTCAGCAACGGCTTTCATTTCTGTATGCATTTGCTGTGTGTTTAAGCGGATACGGGCAATACGGTTTTTATTATTGAAACCGCAATACGTGCAATGGCTGCTGCAATAATTCGATAAATAGAGGGGGGCGTACAGGGAGACCGCGCGGCCAAAATACTGGCGAGTGACCGTCCGGCTTTTGAGGGCCAAGCCTTCGAGGAAGGCTGGGTCATTATTGGCTAAAATATTATTTATTTCAGGAAGAGAGATCATTCTCGTAGAGGAAGCCGGTTAATGGTGAAGATGCATTTGCCTTAGGGGTAGGTTGCGTTGATGTCGTGGAGACAGGTCTAGACCTGTCTCCACATAAGTAAGCTTGCCGGCCCGCCCGGACCGCTAGGGAAAAAGCTTCAGCGCAACCGGCGGGGTTCTCTGCGCCCGCAATGGCGGTATTAACTAAAACGGCATCGGCTCCTATTTCCATAGCCTCGGCGGCGTGAGAAGGGGCGCCGAGGCCCGCGTCGACAATAATAGGCGTTTCATCGATTTCGTCGATGAGGATTCTGATAAACTCTTTAGCCTTTAAACCTTGATTGCTCCCGATCAGGGATCCTAAGGGCATGACTGCGGCAGCACCCGCTTTAACCAGGGCCCGGGCGGTATAAAGGTCGGGAAACATATAAGGAAGGACAATGAACCCTTCGGAAGATAAGATCTCGGTCGCTTTGATCGTTTCTGTATTATCCGGCAGAAGATATTTGCTGTCGTTGATTACTTCGATCTTGATCCAGTTTCCGCATCCGGATTCTTTAGCCAGGCGGGCGATACGCACGGCTTCTTCGGCGTTCCTTGCTCCCGACGTGTTTGTCAATAGAGTGATCCCTTCAGGGATATATTCGAGGATATTCTCTTGATGACGTTGTGTATCGATGCGCCTTAGCGCAACGGTAACGATTTTTGTCCCTGACGCGGTGATGCTCCCGGTTACGTCCGGTTTATTCTTGAATTTGCCGGTTCCGAGCATAAAACGGCTTGTAAAAGTTTTTCCGGCGATAATAAAAGGAGTGTCTTCAACTGTTTTCTGAATAATCTTCATGGTATTTTATCGTATTTCGTTGCTCGTCGTTCGTATAATTGTACAAGTTACGAGCAACTAGTAACGAGCAACGAGTTATCCGCCCCCGACGAAACTGACCAGTTCAACAATATCGCCTTCTTTGAGCGTGGTTTCTTCCCACCGCGGAAGCTTAATGATCTCTCCGTTGAGCTCCGCGACAACCGGGGTTTTATCCTTGCGGAATTGTTCAACGGCCGACTTGAGGTTTAGCGCGGGGAGAAACTCTTTTAATTTTCCATTTAATGTAATATTCATGATTACCAATCCCTGCCGCGCAAGTCGTCGGGATGTATTGATATCCGAAGCTTGAGCTATAAGCTATAGGCTTTAAGCCTTACCTGGTATAGCTGTACGGCTTATGGCTTAGAGCTTATTTATCATTTATCACAAACATATGCATCTTGTGAAACCCATTCTAGAGTATTTGACCAGAAAATGCAAATAAATATGCAAGAGCCACTTTATATATGATAAAATAATCCACATTCATGAGTGAGTATATATGCCCGAATTGTAAGAAGCCGATTTATGACCCCGATGCGCTGTTATGTCATTTTTGCGGGGGAAGCCTGAGCAGGGCCGGCAAGGGATTTTTAGGCCGGGTTCGATATTCGAATCAAAAAGTTGTGTGGTTTTTTATCACTTTCGCCGTTCTGCTGGCATTCATCTTGTTATTCGTTCGTTGAGGTTATACGGGCTTGTTAAGGTTGCCGGTTATTCAATTGTCTCATGTTCCATAAGGTTAAAAGTTTCTTAAAACCTCAGGTAGCCTAGTGTAACTTCAGATGGTAACGTTAATAACATCAACAAACTTCATCCAACGTTTACAAACATGCTCGTTTATTAGGACAGTTTAAATTTAAAGAATTTAATAGCGCGTTTTTGCGATTTATAGTATAAAAAGAGAATTATGAGTAATCAAAAAGAAGGACAAGACCAGGTTTTTGGTTATCAGCTCCTGCTGGATCTTTACGGATGCAAGGAAGGCGTGTGTGACGACCTGAGTTTGTGCTACCGATTTCTCGATGAGATTGTTGAAGAATTGGGAATGGAGAAGCAGGCGCCGCCGAACATCTTCCGCAGCGACGAGACCCGTTTTCCCGATAAGGCCGGATTGTCCGGCTGGGTTCCTTTGATCGAAAGTTCAACGGTGATCCATACACTTTCTTCGAAGAATTTTATGACCATCGATATTTACTGTTGCAAGAATTTTGATCTTCAAAAGGCCAAAGACGTTTGCCGCCGTTTCTTTGCCCCCGCGAAGGTCGATGAGCAATATATTGAGCGTGGCGCGGATTATTACAAATCCGATTCCAGCTATCACACGGTCATGGTTACCGGCGGCGCCACCGATTCCCCTGAAGTTGTTCTCAGTAAAAAATAAACAAGGCCCTTCAATAAATTCCCATGGCCATTCCTATTGATCAAGCTGTCACGAGTTTCAAAGCTCTTATAAGCACGGTTAAAACGGACGTGCAAACCCGCAGCTGGTTTGCTTTTCTTATTCAGCAAACGGCTCTTAGAGAACGGTTATCCGGTGAGGCGGGTGTCGAACGGCTCTACCATGATCTGGATAAGATCGTCTCCGGGCAAAGAATTCTCTATATGCTTCTTTTGTTCCTTTTAGGGGCTAGCATCTTATCGGGTTCATATTTTTTTATTGCTATGAGTTTGGTCACCCTGGTGGTAGGGGCGCATATGCATCTTAATAAAAAAGGGATCGTTGAAAAGATTTGTTCGTCTCTGTTTTTAAAGGATTTTAAGGGATTTTTCTTCGCGAAAAAAACTCTCTATCAGATAGGCGAATTTTATGGACAGAAACACCGAATCCTTCCGTTAGTAGATATGATCGCCCTTTCAGATAGAATTAGCTGGAAGGCTTTTATCATGACGGTCTTTGTTACTTATTTTATTTATCTTTTAAATCCCGGATATGGTCTTTTTTTTGCAATTGCCGCATTTTATATCATCCGAGCTATTGTCAACACGTCTTTCGTTTATAAACATATTTAGAAATGTAAACCTAAACAGGATAATTGGTGACAGCTACCATTTATCTATTTATCCAGAGCGTTTGTTGAAGTCATGAGGCGAATTGGCCCGAAGGGCCTCTTGAGCCGAATGGCTTCAACAGAAAAGCTCTACATTTTCCCGACCTACGAGGTCGGAGAATCCAATTAAATATTTAAGGATTTCCCATAATAGCAAAAAGTAAGCCGGTGATGGCAAGAACGAGCATCAGCAGAAGGCCGTTACCCATTATTGTCGTTGTCAGGAAAATGAAAGCGGTGAGAATGGGAGAGGCCAAAGAGAGAAGGAAGGGATTTATGGCGGGATGTTTGAAGACGGGGCAACGCATGTTATAATTGCGCCAATTAAGGTTGGTCATGCGGTTGTCTCTTAACATGTCGTGATAACATTGAGCTCCCGGGAGAGGCGTGAGCAGATTAATAACAGTCAATTGCGGACGTGTCGAAAATGCGAATTAAAACATCTTAAGCAGGTTTTAAGGCTGTCCGAATCAAATTCAAAGATAAATCGGGCTTCGATAGCAATACCCATTTTTTTGGTTTTTTCTGTAAATGGCGTATACTTATCAGCCATGGATAGTTTTCCTCCCCGTTGTTTTTCGGGTGAATCATCGAGAATTTCATAACCAAATAAGCGGCAGGTGCACCCGCTTTCTTTAGCTAACTTTAAGACGGCGTCATTCCGCGCGATATCAATTGAGCATGGAGATGACCATTTGATATGGAGGGGTTGTAAGGCCGTGAATAGCCTCTTGGCATAGACCGGATCAGCATATATGTTATTGTCGATAAAAACGAGCTCCTTATATTTACCTTTAATTTTCTCGAGCAGTTCAACGATTTCCTCAGGTTTTTTTTATTAACCTTCCGCCGCAGATAGAGGGGATCGTGCAAAAGTAACAGTTGAATTTACAGCTGCGGGTTGTTTCAAGGAAATTCTTGATGACCTCAGGCAATGAGTTGAGCAGCTCTTGATGCACGGCCTTGTAATCTTCAGGCTTCGCTTCGCCCATGTATTTTTGTTTCAATGCGCCCTTCTCGTAGTCCCGGATCACTTCTCTCCAGACGCCTTCGGCTTCACCGATGACGACGCTGTCGCAATACTCCAGAGCTTCGTCGGGAAGATAAGTGACATACGGGCCGACCATAATGACCTTTGATCCCTGTTTGCGGAATTCTTTGGCGATCTTGTAGGCTTCAGCGCTGCTTGAAGTCAGGCAAGTGATCGCGACGAGCTTATCTTTCCTGTAATACAGGTTATGCCAGGGGATCTGGTTAAATTCCCTGAAACCGTAATGTTTAGGCGTAAGAGCCTTAAGCATAACAAACAGAGGAGGGTAAAGGTCTACAAAGGAGAAAGCAATACCGTTAGTAATACCTCTGGGTAAGGGGTTTATAAGGAACAGTTCCCGTTCGGGGGTCAGCTTCTCCTGAATTTCCGGGTAGAAGTTAAGGACAAGCATTATAAGATAGATGAATGTTAGCAAGTGTAAATATTTAAAAAAGAAAAGAAGGATCGTCCACAGGCCTGAGTTCTGGATCAGGGAAGTTTGAAATAAATGATAGATCATGATGGTTGCTGTATAAAGAACGATGATCGCGCCTCTGTCTTTGCTTTTTAAGGTGATCCTTCTTTTTGGCGGATTCAGCGGTTTTGTATATTTTTTCCTGACGATTAGGATTATAAGAGAAGAGATAACGAGAATATCGAGATGGGATGAGCATTAACGGGATATTTATTTTTGAAAAGAATGAGAATAGAGCGCAATAAATCAGAACGGGAAAGGCGGATAAAACGAAATAATAGGGCCAGTATTCGTTAGCGTTGCGCTTAAGACGGCTTACAGAAAATGTCACGCGCTCTTCACTGGCTATTTCGATCAGTGTGCCGTAGATCCCGCTGAATGGATAAACTTTAAATGGAATGTGAAGCAATACAATAAAGAGTGTGGAGGCCGGTGTGCTTATGATTCGTCTTAGATAGAGCGGTAAAAAGGGCTGATCTAAAAGGAAAGTAATAACGAGTAGAAAGAGAATCGTGTTTAAGATATGAAAGGATCGCTTTAACGGAGATGAATCGTTTGTCATGAAAGTAGTATGAACCTGCTTTTTGAAATATACAATAGCCTAGCGGCCTTTCCCCGACCGCGTAGGCCGGGATGTATTGATATCCGAAACTTGAGCTATAAGCTATATGCTTTAAGCTTTACCTGGTATAGCTCGATGAGTCCGGCGTAGTCGGACGAATCGCACCCGGAGTTTCCGAAGGAAACGGAGGGTGTACAGCTTATGGCTTAGAGCTTATTTATTTAATTGTCCCTTGATCGCGCGGATTGGGTGTTTATAGGAAAAAACTTTACACACTTGGCGAAATTCATTATATTGGTAGAATATTATTAGTTAGTCGGGCGCATAACTGTCTAAATTAGCTTATGGCAACATACTGTCATCCCTGCGGAATCAGGGATCTAGTAAAATTAAACAAATAGAGAGGTTGTTCCAACAACTAAATTTATATGTCCTACACTACCGAAGAAATCAAAAAGATCGAGGCCAAATGGCAGAAGATCTGGCAAGACCGCGAGACCTTCAAAGTTGATATGCAAGAGGGCAGGAAGAAGTATTATGTCCTTGAGATGTTTCCGTATCCATCGGGGAAGATCCATATGGGCCATGTCCGCAACTACACGATCGCGGATGTGATCGCGCGTTTTAAGATCGTTCAAGGATTCAATGTCCTTCACCCGATGGGCTATGATGCCTTCGGCCAGCCTGCCGAGAACGCGGCGATCAAAAATGATGTGGATCCCGCCCAATGGACCTACAGCTGCATCGACCAGATGCGCGGCGGACTTAAACGCATGGGCTTTTCTTATGATTGGAACAGGGAGCTGGCGACCTGCGATCCGCGGTATTACCGCTGGAACCAATGGATCTTCCTGAAAATGGCCGAGCGCGGTCTTGCGTATAAAAAAGCGTCACCGGTCAATTGGTGCCCGGGCTGTGAAACGACTTTGGCAAATGAAGAAGTGATCCAGGGAGAATGCTGGCGGTGCAAGACCGAGGTGGTCCAAAAAGACCTGGAGCAATGGTATTTAAAGATCACGCAATACAATGAAAAACTCCTTGGAGACCTCAAAAAGCTTGAATACTGGCCGGATCGCGTTATTGCCATGCAGGAAAATTGGATCGGCAAAAGCTACGGCGTGAACATCCATTTTAGGCTAAAAGGTAAAGGGGATGTGATCACTGTTTTCACGACGAGGCCCGATACGATCTTCGGGGTGACCTACGTGGTTCTTGCCCCCGAACACCCGCTGGTGGAAGGATTGACCAATGGCGTGGATAATGAAGACGATATTAAAAAGTTTATCGCCGAGGTTGCCAAGACAGGAAAAAGCGCGCGCCAAACAGGAGAGGCGGGCAAGGGAGGGATTTTCACCGGGCAGTACGCGGTTAATCCCGTCAACGGTGAAGCTATTGAGATCTGGATCGCGGATTATTGTTTAATGGAGTACGGCACGGGGGCGATCATGTCGGTGCCGACGCATGACCAGCGCGATTTTTTATTCGCGAAGAAGTATAACCTCCCGATGCGTATTGTGATCAGTGATCCGCAAGCTCCGGATCAAACCATTGAGACAATGTCCTGTGCTTATGAGGAAGAAGGTGTTTTGGTCAATTCCGGAAAGTTCGACGGGATGAACAGCGATGCGGCGGTTTGCGAGATCGGCAAATGGATGGAAAAAGAAAAAATGGGGGAAATGACCGTCCATTGGCGCTTACGCGACTGGCTGATCTCGCGCCAGCGGTATTGGGGGACGCCGATCCCCTTCATTTATTGCGGAAAATGCGGAATGATGCCGGTTGCCGAAGAGCAATTGCCCGTCGAGCTTCCGGAGAATATCACAATTACCGGGGAAGGCGGAAGCCCGCTTAACCATTGCGCGGAATTTGTCGATACCGCCTGTCCAAAGTGCGGGGGAGGAGCCCGTCGAGAGACGGACACGATGGCGACCTTCTTCGATTCGGCATGGTATTACCTGCGCTATTGTTCGCCGAAAAATGAAACGCAGGTTTTTGGCCCGAAGGAAGCGGCCTACTGGATGACCGTTGACCAGTATATCGGGGGCATCGAGCACGCGATCCTCCATCTTCTCTATTCCCGCTTTTTCACGAAATTCTTTAAGGATCTCGGGCTCATCGATTTTGATGAACCGTTCCACCGCCTGTTGACCCAGGGCATGGTGCTTAAAGACGGGGAGGTCATGTCCAAGTCGAAGGGAAATACTGTCGACCCTGATTCGATCATCGAGAAATACGGCGCGGATTCCTTGCGCCTGTGCATTTTATTTGCTGCGCCTCCCGAGGATCAGCTCGAGTGGAGCAACGGGGCCGTCGACGGAGCCTGGAAATTCTTGAACCGCGTCTATCATTATATTGAGGGCCGGTACGACAAGGACTTCTCCGGGGAGTTAAGTGAGAACGATTTTGATTGCGAGGATAAGGAATTGAACCGTCAAATACACGCGACGGTCAAAAAAGTGACGGAAGATTTCTCTCATTACAAATTCAATACGGCGATCAGTTCGCTGATGATCCTGCTGAATCATGCCGATAAGTATAAGCAGGCTTCGCAAAAACAAGCCCTCATTAATAAGTTATGCAGAACTTTTATTATATTGCTCGCCCCGATCGCGCCCCATATTTGCGAAGAATTATGGCAGGAAATAGGAGGGCAGGAAGAAAGCGTCATTGATGTCGCGTGGCCGGAGCATGATGAGAACGCATTGAAACAGGACACGGTCCAGATCATCGCCCAGGTCAACGGAAAGCTGCGGGGAAAATTCAACATTAGCGCTAAGAGCAGCGAGGAAGAGATCAGGAGAATCGTCCTTGCCGACGCGAAGGTCCAGGAATTCCTAAAGAGCAAATCCGTTAAGAAATTCATCTACGTTCCCGGAAAGTTAGTCAACCTCGTCGTGTAGTAACCATAAACCATAAACGGACTCCCGGGGTCCGTTTATGGTTTTCGCAATCGACGGGTGTCCCCCCGTAGTTGTTTACAAATGAACACAATTAGTATATATTAAAAATAATCCCCCCCTTTTTTGAAGGTATCTCCCCAAAAATAGTATGACCATGTTTCATTTTACTAAACAGGAAAGAACGGTTCTATCGTTGTTTGTTTTGACGGCTCTCTTTGGGGCTATGCTGCGCTATGCGTTTGCGAAGTATCCCGCGCTCGTGGATATCGTCAATCTCATCGATAGCGACAGGATCTATTCAAAGGTGGATATCAACACATCTTCCGTTGAGGAATTGATCGACATTCCCTACATCGGCGAATATACGGCGAACAATATTGTCCGCTACCGTCAGGAACACGGGCCTTTTAAGCGGATCGAGCAGATCAAAAATGTTAAAGGAATCCGGGATAAGAATTATGAAGGGTTTTACAGATATTTACGCGTCAAGTAGGGGCGGGCCCCTGCACCCAAACGGATCCTGGGAGTCCGTTTATAGTACGGGTTTTATAAACGAAATATTATTAGAGGGGAGAAAAAGAAAACATCCATTGGTAACTGGAGAATATTATCATGTGTTTAACAAAAGCATTGCTGACTATAGAATATTTAATGGTGATCTGCAATACCGAAGAATGGTTTGTTCTATTCGATACTATCAGTATAGCAATCTTAATTATTGTTTTTCTGATTTTCTTCGATTCAAAAGAGTCGAAAGAGAGGGATTTCACAAGAGCTTGCATTTAAAGCGTACAAAATATAGCCGATTAGTGGAAGTGATTGCATATTGTATTATGTCGACCCATATTCATCTGGCTTTGAAACAACTTCTGGATAACGGCATTTCGATCTTTATGGGAAATATTCTAAACAGTTACGCGCGCTATTTTAACAGAAAACATAAACGGTTTGGACCGCTTTGGGCCGGGAGGTTTCAGGATGTGATCATTGATAGCGATGAACAATTGTGGCATTTGAGTAAGTACGTTCATTTAAACCCAACGACGGCAGGGCTGATAGACAAACCATACAATTGGATATATTCTTCCTATCTAGAATATCTCGATGTGATCAATCAGGAAGAGAGAATTTCTCAAGGGGAAGATGTTATGGAATTAACACCATGTGAATATAAAAAGTTTGTAAATGATCAGATCGATTATCAAAGAAAACGGGACTCATTAAACACCTGATGTTTGATTAACCATAAACGGACTCCCGGGATCCGTTTATGGTTGTGCCGTGCCCGCTATAACATCGGATCGAAACAATCATGAAAATTGAAACACACCATCCATTTTTATTTATCGCGAGTTCCTTCGGGCTCGGCATTCTCTTAAGCCGGTTCGCGCAATGAGGCCGGAATCATGAGGGCTATTCTTTTGGGAGACCGCTCTGCGATCCCGAAGCCCGTCCGCACGCTGTTCGTGCAGACGGGAACAGCGCATGTCTTACCGACAACAGGCAGGAAAAAACGTTGTTTTACATTTAAAGGCGGAATTGCCGCCTTTTCATCGGCTTAGAAGGAAGAATGCGTCCAGGGCGAATTATGCCAATATCTATGTGGGGTTATCAGCTCAATGGGCTAAAAAGCTAGAGAAAGAAGCTGAAAAACGGAAAATTACGGAATCAGAGGTCTTACGGGAGGTTTTGGAGAAGTATTTTGCCTATATTGAGAAAAATGGGTTTTCAAAAAAGGTGTGCTCAGTTTTCCGTGGGCAAGGGGTTGAAAACCAAATCGAGGACGGTTAGAAGAGATCAGGAGTCCAGGCTCAGGAAGATGACAGAAAAGAGTGGCCGGCATATCAGTGAATTGGTCAGAGAGGCTTTGAATGGGTTTTTGACACTCTAGGGATTTTATATGGAACATTTTGTAATAAATCAACAAAGCAGGCATCGTCCTCTTTTGGGAGTGGCTATCTCTTTTGGCTTAGGCATTTTGCTTAATGAATATATCCCGTTTTCATTTGCTCTTTTGGCATCCTTAGCGGTTCTATTTTTGTTGCTGACATTGTTGATACAGAGAATGAATATCATCTCAACGATTTTTCTTTTAGGATCAATTGTTTTGCTTGGGGCTTTGTTTTCAAAAAGCTATCAGGTTTTACCAAAGGATCATATTTATCATGTTGCCAAATATTATCGAAAGAATCCTGTTTTGATTGAGGGAGTCATCGCGTCTGACGTGGAAGATCGAGATTTTTTTAAAGGTAAAAAGACAATCTTTATGTTAGATGCAAAATGTTTAAAAACAAGATGGGGGTGGAAGAAAAAATCGGGTAAGGTTTTAGTTAATATCTTCCATGATAAAAGCTTAACCTATGGTGATTGTTTAATCATGGAAGGGAAACTACATAAACCTTTTGAATTTTCAACAGACGGCACGTTTTCCTACGGAAAATTTCTGAATCGGAAAGGCATTAGACTCATTCTGAGTGTTAAAAAGCAAGGATATGTTGAAATTAAAGAATCGAACAAAGGGGATCCCATCAGGGCTTTGTCTTTGAAAGTAAAACATCGGTTAAAAACGATTCTTTCCGACAATCTTTCTAAAAATGAAAACAGTATTATGCAGGCTGTTCTATTGGGAGACCGGTATAACATTCCAAAACACATAAGAGAACTCTTCCAAATTTCAGGCGTTGCGCACATTTTGGCAATTTCAGGTTTGCATCTGGGGATCGTCGGTTTTCTCATATTTTTGTTTTTAAAAATGATGCCGATACCAAGAAAAGGACAGTATCTTTTGACAATATTGTTGCTGATATTCTATTCCTTCTTAACAGGCGGACGGTCGTCCGTTATTCGTGCAACCGTAATGGGTGTTGTCTTTTTGGCCAGTTTTATTCTGGAACGTGAGGGGGACTCCTTTAATACTCTTGGGCTTGCGGCCCTTCTTATCCTATTAATGAACCCTTTAAATTTATTTGATGTGGGCTTTCAATTATCATTTATCAGCGTCTTTACGATTATTTCCTTTTATCCAAAGTTTATGAACATATTCAAAAGATTATTTCCTGACAAACAGCCGATAATCATTCGTTATTTACTACAATCATCCGCCGTTTCTTTAGCAGCCTATTTGGGTGTCGCAGGCTTGATCGCTTATTATTTTCAAATTGTGACTCCCATTGCTCTCCTTGCAAATTTAATTGTAGTGCCTTTGATCTCAGCCATTGTTGCTTTGGGAATGGGGTTGTTATTTGTAGGAGTCGTCCTTCCACCCGCCATATTTGTATTTGCCAACTGCATCAAGATTTTGCTCAATGTGATGGTAGCCAGCACGTTCCTCTTTGTTCAAGTTCCTGGGGCTTATTTCGAGATCAACAACGTCTCTATTTGGGGAGTGATTTTGTATTATATTTTGTTCTTTTTAAGTATGCAGGGAAAATTTATTATTAATAGTTTCCTTGACATAAAGAAAATATGGCGGCATCTTTTCTTTGTAAGAAAAAAACTGTGAAAGATGTTTTTGAAAAGTTCGTCGTGGAATCTTACGGTACTGAGTTGCCCGTTTCAAGTTAACGGGGATTTACTTCAAGATAATTTGCTTCTTTTGAATTTTGAATGGGTAAGATAAAGAGATGAATAGGTTCTGGTGATGCTGTCGTGCTCAAACATTCTCGCTCAAAAGACTTTTCTAAACCGATTCAAGTAAGTCTTTTGGCCGCGCACTAGATTTCCTTAATAAATTCTTAGATGAAGCTAAAAACGCGCCTGATTTCTTCTAATTCTTATTTAAGGAAAACCGGCACGGAATTGCGCGCGACAGCGTCACCATAACCTATTTTTTACCTATACAGAACTTTAAAGAACCGGAATTAAGAATGCGATCCATAGCTGTCCGGTAAAACTTTTTA
>JAGLQN010000138.1 GCA_023136835.1 Candidatus Omnitrophota bacterium
CAGAAGCTAAAAAGTTAAAAACCATACCTGAAATAATTCCCAAAAGGACAATTTTAAATGTTTCTACGGCAAAAGAGAAAGATGCTGCAAAAGTTCTGCAAAAACCATTTACAATTCAAATAGCGGCTTTTAACGATAAAGCCATGGCAAAGAAGTTAGAAAATGAATTAAAAAATAAAGGGTATGACACAACTATATCGGCTAGAGATTTAAGTGAAAAAGGAACTTGGTATAGAGTTTGGGTAGGCAATTTTGTCACTGAGGAACAATCGGAAGGCCTTCTTCGAAAATTAAAGGAAAAATATGCGGATAGTTTTGTTCGATTAAAGTGAGCCCAAGGACGCTTGAGAACAAGAGGATGATGTGAAGAAGGTCGCACCCTTTCTTAATTGCATTGAACAATACATGATTTAACTAATGCTTCGATGTCTTTATCGTTGTATTTACATTCGATTACAAAATGGTACAAATCAAGAGATAATCTTTTAAGACCCCAGAAGCATCTTCTTTTTGTTTCTTCTCTATCATTTCGAGTGTAATAAAAAGGCAAGTTCACATCAAAGAAGGAGAGTGTATCTGCATTTTGAAGAAGATTTGTCTTTTTATTCCCTCCGATTTCATGGGTACGTACCATCTCACAAATATCTTTGACCATCTTCCCATCCAGTTTACACTCATTCATAATCTCTTTTAATATTACCACACTGTTTATGGCGTGAGCTTCCTTGAATTGATCATAATCTTTATAATCCTTTCGTAAGACTTTTCGGTTCTTGACTGCTCTTTCAATATCATGCCCTAATGCGGCTATCTGCAATGATTCGTCAGCCTTAGGATCTAGTTTTAGAACCCATTCACAGGTATTTTGGGAGTGGATGAGATCTTCAGGAATATCAGATAATGCGATAATAGTCTTAATTTTTTTCTTTACACATTGAATGCTATTCATTTTTACAAGAAAATCGCTTTGCAATAACCCTTAGACGATTTTTTATCCCTTAGGAAATTTTATGATTTCCTGATGGAGAACAAATACACAGCCTTCTAATATTTTCAATGTTTGTTAAAAGGGCGAGAAAACCAAGAGTGAACATTACTTGGTTTGTTATTGCTCCGATAAATACGATAAACATTCTTATATCTCGTCCTATTCTAAAGGTTTTGCGTGTAGAAAATTTGGATTTCATAAGACCATCATATTTATCTGCCGTATAACTATTCATAAATGATCCGATCATTGCCAGAAACCCTATGACCCAGCCCCATGTTCCAGCACCTGTAACAAATGCGTAATAACTTAAACCAAAAAAGATAAAGGCATCGGCGTAACGATCCAAGCAGGCGTCAAACCATGCGCCAAAATCACTTTCCTGATATTTTAATCGTGCAATCTCGCCGTCACATCCATCAACTATGGAGGCTATTTGTACTAAAACACCGCTTATAATTAAACAGGTTGTATTTCCAAAAAATAAAAGCCCCGCTCCGACCATAGCCATCAAGAAAGAAAAAAAGGATATTTGATTAGGGGTAATATTCGTTTTTAAAAGGAATTTTGTAATTATCGTTGAGATGGGTCTGTTAAGGTATTTTGAGACAGGGCCGTCAGAGGTTTTGGTTAGTTGCTTAATCAATTGCTGTTGAGCCTTCTTCATGGCTGCTTCATCATCGATATCCAGCCAGAATCTGCCCTGAATATCAAACACACTAGCCTGTTTTTCTTGTGCCAGAACTTTTATGGCCCCGGAGAGACTGGAATCATTGTTCGTAATACTTTTTTCTATTGCAGGGAATATTGCAGTTGAACATAAGAAAGCGCCTGTGTCATATGCATTGTAATCAGGGATATTTTTTCCTATATCGACGATACGATTTTTTTTAACAAGAACCTTTGTAACATCTTCAATATCTATCAAGGGATTTAAATCTGTTGTGAAATCAGCCGCTAAGATAACCTTATTATTTTTTATAGGTTGGGATTTAAGGTGTTGAAGAATTTCTTTGTCAAGGAGATGGTCTGCCATGACAAGCAGGAAGTTTTCTTTGCCCACGGCATGCTTGGCCTTAAGGACAGATACGGCATTGCTCTTTTCCCATTCTTCGTTAATGACATGCTTTATTTTTACATTTCGACGGGGGGCAAGTTTATCCAGGAAATCTCGCACCTTTGGGCCGTTATATCCTGTGACAATACAAAATTCAGAGAATCCGCATTTCTGGGCTGTAAGAATGGTACGTTCAATAAGGGGTAATCCAAGAAGGGGAATAAGGGGTTTGGAATCCCCAATTTGCGATAAACGGCTTCCTTGGCCTGCGGCAATGATGAGAAACTTCATATCTGTTTAGTCCTCACGTTTTCCAGCAATAAAGTCTTCCGTCATTTTATGAGCTTCATCATCGGTAAATTGTTTAGGCGGATGTTTGCAAAAATAAGCAGACGGTGAGGTAAGGACCCCGCCAATGCCCCGGTCAAGCGCTAGTTTACAGCATCGAATAGAATCAATGGCGACTCCGGCAGAATTAGGTGAATCTTCTACTGACAGGCGCAGTTCAATATGCATAGGCACATCACCGAAGAGCTTGCCTTCCATTCTTAAGAAACAGACCTTATTGTCTTTTTGCCAGGGGACGTAATCACTGGGGCCAATATGAATGTTTTCATCTAAGAGCCGTTTGGCTGTGACAGATTGAACCGCTTCTGTTTTTGAGATTTTTTTGGATGCCAGTCTCTGTTGGTTTAACATATTAAGAAAATCAGTGTTGCCTCCGGTATTCAACTGATATGTTCTTTCTAGCTTGACCCCTCTTTTATTAAACAAATCCGTTAAACAGCGATGCGTGATGGTTGCCCCTAATTGAGCTTTAATATCATCGCCGATGATGGGAAGATTTTTTGCCTTAAATTTTTTAACCCATGCAGGATTACTGGCAATAAAAACAGGGATGTTATTGATAAATCCGATTCCTGCCTCAAGCGCGCACTGCGCATAAAATTTTGTTGCTTCATCAGAGCCGACAGGAAGATAGTTTAAAAGCATATCCGCCTTTGACCTTTTCAAGATGTTAATCACATCTTTTTGAGAAGGTTCTTTCTTATTGCCCAGGACAAAAGTAAACTTATCCTCATAATCCTTCATATGCCTGGAGAACCCATCAAGGATTCTCCCCATTTTCACCGTAACCCCTGATTTAGGGACATTTTTGCAGAATACAGTTGTACAATTCGGCAAAGCAAAGATGGCCTCTGAGACATCCTTGCCGACTTTCCTTTTGTCGATATCAAAGGCAGCTACCACTTCAATATCATGGGGTTTATACCCACCAACATCCCAGTTCATTAACCCGATGATCTCTTTAGGTCTTCTGTCTTTGTGATAGAATGCGATTCCCTGCAGTAATGAGCTTGCGCAGTTCCCGATCCCGATAATGGCGATATTAATTTTGGCCAAAATAATCCTCCCTTGTTATCACTATTAAATTCTGTGTTGCAAATAGTCCTTCATTATACATTGAATACATGTATAATCAACTCAAATGAAATGAGTGCGCAACTATACTCATATCCATCCATAAGGGAACTTGCGCAAAGAATGCCCGGTAAAACTTACGATCAACAACACTTCGATTTATTTCACGGGTTATAGTGCTTGAAGATCTACGGAGAGTTTTCGCCACTTCTCGGAGGCTCTTTCCTGCGGCAATTTCTCGAGAGATTTCTTCTCGTTCTGTAAACTTAAGTCTTTGATATTTGGCCATCTGCAACTCCTTTCCTCTGCTATTATAGCAGATCAAATTGTTGCACTAGCCCCTTGAACCCGCATTTTGTTTGGAGTAGAATGTTTTAAAAGGAGAAGACAAAATGAAAAAAATTTTATTCTTGGTATTCTTATTTGTTTTTGTTCCTGCATTTATTACATATGCCGATGAACAAGCATCTGTTACGATTGAATTCAGATTGGTCTGCGAAGGCAGTACAACAGATTGTCAACTCGTAAAAAACACTAAAACCCAAGAGGAAGAATACGTTGAGGAAGCCGTTTTACTCAACTCAAATGATATAGAATCGGCTGTTTTGCGAAAAATGATGGAACCTTCGTTTTCCGATTCTTTGTTTGAGCCACCATCAATTCAACTCATTCAATTCAAATTTACTAATAATGGCAAAACTAAACTTTACGAATTAACCAAAAAGAATACTGGAAAAAGTCTCGCTGTTATAGTTAATGGAGAATTTATGATGGCATCGCGCATTTCCGAACCAATAAAAAGGGATACCTTAGAAATCGCTGTTGAATATGGAGATGAATCTGAAAAGTTTGCTGAAGATGCAGTGAGCGCAATTAACAGTAGGAATTAAGACTCGCTAACACCAAACTTAGACATTTTTTGGATACTTGGTGAGAAATCATACATAAAAGTTCGAAACTCGTTCGCTAGGGGAGTTTTTATC
>JAGLQN010000139.1 GCA_023136835.1 Candidatus Omnitrophota bacterium
GAGCTCTATTTTTATGCGCGCTTTCTTTGTTTCGATAATTTCAGCGACATTCGGCAATTTAGCTTTTCTTATTTCGGTCTTTGTTTGCCGTTTGATCATCTGCAATCGACGGTATTCTGAGGGGGTGACAAATGTCACGGCAATGCCTTCTTTGCCGGCACGTCCTGTCCTGCCGATACGATGAATGTACGATTCAGGGTCCTGAGGAAGGGCAAAATTGATCACGTGGGTTAAGTTTTGGACGTCGATCCCGCGTGCAGCAACGTCTGTTGCCACAAGAATGTTAACAATATTTCTCTTGAACTTGTTCAAAATCTTTTCACGTTGGGTTTGTGAGATGTCTCCGTGCAGGGCATCAGCATCATACCCTCGGTCCTTCAGGTGATTGGCGACATCATCGACATCACGCTTGGTGCGGCAAAAGACAAGGCCGTAAAACTTTTCTTCGATATCGACGATACGGCATAACGCTTCAAACTTGTCGGCATTGGATACTTCAAAATAGATTTGGTCAGTCTTTGCCACGGTCAATCCGTCGCTTGCGACCTTGATCGTCTCATATTCGTTCATATATCTTTTAGCGATCTTGACGATTTCAGGAGGCATGGTTGCGGAGAAAAGCAAGGTCTGTTTATCTGCAGAGGTGCTGGCCATGATCTCCCGCACGTCATCAAGAAAACCCATATTCAGCATCTCATCGGCTTCATCCAGCACAAGACAGGATATTTTGTCGAGTTTTAGGGTGCGGCGTTTGAGATGGTCGATCACTCGCCCAGGGGTGCCCACAACAATATCCACTCCTTTTTTCAACCGCCGGAGTTGGGTGTCTATGGACTGGCCGCCGTAGATAGGGACGACGCTTACCCGTTTCCTTCCTTTGAGAGAGTGAATCTCTTCAGCGACTTGAACTGCCAACTCACGGGTCGGTGTAAGAACCAGAGCTTGAATCGCGCGAGTATCTTTTTTTAACCGCTCAAGGATAGGTAGCCCGAAGGCCGCTGTTTTTCCTGTGCCTGTTTGCGCTTGCCCGATAATATCCTTTTCTCCTGTGAGAAGGATCGGAATAGCCTGCTCCTGAATAGGGGTTGGCGCCTCAAAGCCCTTTTGTTTGAGAACCTGCAGGGCTTCTTCGGATAAGCCTAATTGATCAAATGTCTTCATTTATTTCTCTATTTCTTAAGGGGTGTTTTAAATGATTTGGCGAAAAAAAAGAGTGCACGCCAAAATGATCAATAATTATAGCAGCTGAACAGAAATAAAGATATAGGGATTCCCAGAACACAATACTTGTCTCAATTAAGTATTGTGTCCCGAGATTTTAAGAATAAATTTCCGGATAAGAAAAAGGTCGCAAGGATAAAGTTTTCGGATATGGTCGAGAAATATATTGAGATGTATTTAAAAATTAACCGACCGACGTGGTGGAAATCTGAGAAACATAATTTGCGACACCTTAACGACTTCTTTGGTGAAAAGTATTTAGAACAGAAACAATCGTAACAGTTAAAGGGAAGGTTGCTGATTCAGGAGAAGAATTCCAATATGAATTTAAGGCGCCTCCTGTAACGAAAAATTAGGTAATATTATACCATCTCTCATATTATCATGTAACGTAACCCGAATTATTATTTCCACCCCCCTGAAAGAAGAAATCAATAAAAAACAGGATATCAATGTGCATAGAGCCAAAAATGTGCA
>JAGLQN010000014.1 GCA_023136835.1 Candidatus Omnitrophota bacterium
TTGCACTGGCGTTTACTGCACTCAAGGCACTTGCCGCAATTTGAGCTGAAATCGTTCCACCCGCTTTGATAGCATCGGATGTTAATTGCAAAGCTCATAAATATGATTGAACCGTAAGCTCTGCCTCTTTCAAGGTCAAGTTTGTCTGATTATTAGCCTGATCCATCTTGGCCCTTAATTCTTCAATTTGGCCGTTTAGTTGGATCGCAGCTACTTTTGCGTCTGCCTCGTAGCCGGCTATTTGATAACCATACACCTTTGCGATGGATTCTACAATAGCTATTTCCATTTTTGTTTGGACTTCATATGCCCTTACATCTGTAGCATATGCCTGATTAACGCTATCATTGGCTGCCGCCGCCGCATCAACTTGCAATTTTGCAGCTTCCACTGTTAATTTTAAAGCTTGCTGTTTTGCAATATACCCCTGGACTTTGCCTAAATATAAGTCGATAATAACTTGTGCCGACGCTTTCGCATATTCAAGCGAGCGGTTCGCAACATTGTTAAATTGCTCCTTAGCCTGTCCCTCCAGTGCTAATGATGATGTTACCGTAAATTCACTTTGCGCTCTTGCAAGCCGCGCTTGTTCGATTGTTATTTCATAATTAAGCTGTGAATCGCCCCTTGTTTCTTCAAGTAAGGCTTCTTTTAACAATCCGGATAAAGCGCCTGGCGGAACCGTATATCCCCTTGCGGACATAAATTCTTCAATGGTATCCCGTACCTTTTCATTCGTAAGTGCTTGTCTGGCTCTCGCGCGTGCCCACAAAGCGTCTTCCACATCAGGCCCCAGGCCAGTGCCCCCGTTTTCAATAAATGCAAGCAGAGCTTCTTCTAATGCATCGTGCAAATCAGATTGATAGACAGCCTCATCATAATATAGCTCAGTCGTGGAAGGCTCTGCCAAAGTATATGTCGGAATTGTTATTGTGGGGACTGATATTGAGGTTAGATTTCCCTTTTCAGGAACCGATATTGTAGCCGGCGTTAGCTCTTCTGTTGTCGGGGAATCTGGCCGGTTGCTTGTAAGCCCTGAATCAATTTCCAAGTTCTGAAAATCATAAACGATGTCGGTATCAGGCATCACAGCATTTGCGAAGAGAGTCGTCAGAGACGCTAAGTACACTTGTGCAGCGTCAACTTGCTCTAACGCTACCGTTTCAGCAAGATTAAATCTTTCCTTAACCAATAATTCAGCATCGTTCCCATACGGGCTATATGTTGAATATGGGACTGTCGCTACATCTACGTGTTCGCCTTCATTGCCCATTGTCTAATCTCCATTTATTTTAATCTGGTAGAATTCCACCAAATTAAACCTTAGAACATTAAAATATTTCTTTAAGTTATTTCTCTAAACAATCCAGGCTGTTCAGCTGTTGCCATTTCTTTTATTATTATTTCTTCTTTAATTAAACGAAGGCCTCCTTTTTCGTAAAGAGGGTTACCTTCTGGATCTGTTACTCCAGGAATTTCGTGTGCATTTGATATAAGTGTTTCAGTTGTTACAAGTGTAATAATTGATTGGCTTGCTTTATTAGTTACTTCTGCATATACATACATCCAATCAAAAGGAGACCAATAATTTTTAGCGATACGAAATAACCCTATACTCTTATTCCCAACCCTGAAATATTTTAGATCGCAATTTTGAATTCTTGGAGAAATCTCTGGGGCTGTTTCCGGAAAAAGCTCAAAAATAGTACCATCAACAACAACACAAAGCGGGCCTTCTGTTTGTTCGTCTATTATTATGTCTTCTACTTTTGCGTCTTCTAAGCATTCGTCTGCTGGTGGGTATCCGACAAAGTTAATACATTTTGTAATATCGTTTATTTCTCTATAACAATTTGCTTGTTTTTTGGCATTTTTCATACTGTATGCAAGGGCATAATGATTACCATCCATCACGCTTCCGTAATAATCCCACAGCCATCGTAAATCATCGAGATAAGAATAGCTATAATCTATTAAATAAAAACTGATCCTTTTCGAGCCATCTGTAAAGGCTGAAAATTCTGCATCAGCCGGATCACCATGTTCAGCAAAATATGATTCTGCTTGCGCTATTGCATCAGCCGTTATTGTGGTAAAGTTAATATTTTCGTCATCACGCTCCCAATGATCACCGACAAATTTTATTGCATTTTTCCAAATAGCATAATAAGTCGATCTTATCAACTTCCAAAAATTATTACTACCATTGCCCTGAACATCATGGTAGAGAGTACCGCTTAGATTTAAAGCATTAGTTGGTTTTTTGTCGTACTTATGTGCAACTCCTTCAAATGTATATTCCGGCCAATATCCAAGGTCTATATCTCCTGGCAATGAATAACTAAATGCATAATTCAATCTAAAATTTTCTGTTCGCTCATACATATGATGGGCTACCGCTTTCCCCCGATAGCTCCAGCACCAAATATCATATATATAATTCCACCAACGCTCTACGCGTGTAATTAGCCCAATATAATTGCCTGATGCAGTTATTGCTGGGGTTGGATCATCCGCAACTGCTAATTCAACATCGGCAATTCCCTTGGGAACAATGTCCTGAAGCATCCTGTTTGTTTCAGGGTACCATATTCTTTCTTTAGGTAGCTCCCCAAGCGGTTTAATATGAGTATCTTCCGGCAAGGAGTCTTTTGGAATAAACTCATAAGGAGGTTCAAACCCACCGCCCTTGCACAAAACAATACCTAAATATGATCCAGTATAATATGGTGAATCATAAACCTCGATAGCAGGATAATATGTTACTTCTTCCCTCTCCCTATATTCAGGCGCACCCCCTACAAACATTTGTGGTACAAATATATTAACTACGTCTTGACCAAAACAACTCAAACACTTAATTATGGTACCATCAGCAAAATGCACAAGCCTTTGATCTTGTTGGAGCTTTTGAAAACTCATTGCGTTTTTTAAAATAGATAATTGATGACGGCCTTCACCCCAAAGTTGGCTTGCTCTGAATAAATCGCCTTCTGGGATGTATTTTATTGTCATCTTGGTTTCCTTCCAAGAACCACTGGGACGACTTCGATTGAATCAATAGCGAAATAAGCTCCTCTGACATTATCTATTCTCAAACCCCAATATCTGCCAATCTGGTCACGTTCAATGGTCACCTCGCCGCCCACCTGTTTGTCTAATGCAATATTATCTAAAGGATACGGTCTTTCGTTATCTTCATTATCTTTCACCTTAATAATTAAATCGCCAGTGGCTTCATATCCCAAATAAATCCTGCGGAGTCTCTTGACATTGTTTATTCCGAAATCTGACATAGGGAGTTCGAGCCAGGCATTTATATCTTCGCCTGCGTCAGTATCCCCGACTAACTCAAATATTCCGTCATCGGTTGCGCCGTAATGCTTGCCGTCAATCTCACAAAAACTATTAAACGAATAGTTGCAGTACTGTCCACAAGCAAGGTTAGATAAGTTGATACATAAAGTAAGTTGACTCATGTTATTTCCGCCATAAGCTTCTAAAACAAGGTGGGTTGAAAATGGCTTTGCAATTTATTAGACTTAAAACGATTTTCCTCTTTAAATAATGGTTGAAGGTTCGATAACTTCCATGCTCGTTTAAAATCCATACAATTTATTGATGTAATATTGTGAACACTTAACGGTACAATATGATCTATTTCCCACACTACCCCATGATTTTCCCAGGTCATTCCAGCTTCAAATAATTGATTAAATCTGTTTTTAAACTGCTGAAGTGTCCAACCAACTAAATCTTCCCAATGATGGCCGTTTTTATTCCCTTTGAGAGAATGCCTTATTCCAGCAGATAAACGACAAGATATTTTATGTCTTTCCTGATATCTTTTGTCCGATGCGGCCTGCCTTCCTGATTTTTTATACTCACTTCTTAATTCTTTATATCTTTTTGTTTGGCGATACTCCTTTGCTGTTTTTTGGGGTTTCCCAGTTAGTGAATATCGCTTCCTTGTTGCTTTAGCCTGCGCAGACTTTCTATGTTTTTTTACATATTCCTTATATTTGTCAGTTTGCTGATATCGGTTTATTGATGCCTTGTATTGATCAGTCTTTATGTATTTTTTTCTATATTTTCTATATTTTTCAGATTGCAGATTTCGCCTTATTACTGCTTTTCCATTCTCAGCCTGATAATATTGTTTTAGATATTGTTTATTACATTCTTTACACCTACTACTTAACCCATCTTTTGCCACTTTGCTTTTGTTAAATATTACTCCTTCATCAACAGTCAAACCACACGTAGAACATCTTCTCATTTTGATACCTCCTGTAGATATCCCTGAAAATTTAAGCGGAAGGCCGGTCAGGTACCGACTGTTCGGGATATCTCCCTATCCGCTTAATGAAAATCTTAGAAAATCATATCATTTTTTATCCTATTAGTCAAACCTAATGTTTTTAACTCAGAAAATTGCATCAGTATCCCACCTTACTATATCTAAGAACAACTCCGCATTCATCAGCATCTATTGGATCTCCATCATCGTCCGCCAGCCCGACCGTGCCTTCAATAAGCGCTGTTATCATGGGTAGTGTTGCAACCAAATCCCCTGAAATATCTTGAAAACCTGTCAATTCAGCAGTTATCATTGGTAGGGTGCATGCTAAATTTCCACCGACTTCCATTGTCCCAGTTAATTCAGCGGTTATGGATGGCAAGCTACAAATCAAATCTCCATGAACATTTACCTTGCCTTCGAGATTTGCCGTGATTGCCGGCAGGGATACAATAAGATCGCCTGCTATTTCAACATCACCTTCAAGGCTTGCCGTTATCGCTGGAAGCGTGGCTTCGAGGATTGCACCGCCCTTGATATCTGCCGTTATTGCAGGAAGAGCGGCTTCGAGGAATCCGCCGTGTCCACCTTGTATTTCGGATGTTATTGCTGGGAGTGTGGCAAAAAAATTAGCATCTGTTCCAGTTCTTCCGACCGATTCAGCAGTTATTGCAGGTAGGGTAGTTTCAATGAATCCACCACCTGCCCCTTGCATTTCGGATGTTATCGCCGGAAGTGTGGCAAAAAGCATATTCCCCTTAGCCACAGTTGCGGTTATCATGGGAAGGGTAGCTGAAAGCGAATTACTCAATGTCTCAATAGCAGAATATGAAACCAATCCATCCCAATTGCTATATCTGGTGGCTTTAATCCAAGCGACTGAACGACCTACGTCCGAGATACGTATTTCATCTAATTTTCCAATAAATTCATAATTGTCTGAAGTGTCTATTCCAAGTAAAACATCTCCCGTGCTATCAATTGCGCCAGACAATATTGCTGTATCGACTTGTAATATGCCATCAATAAATAATTCTAAATCTCCAGATGCATCTCTTCTACCTGCAATATATTCATAATTCAAGGTTGGTGCATTATCACTTAGGATTCCATTGCTTAAACCTCCTACGAAAACATACATTTGCCACTTGCTACCATATTGTCCAAGATAATATCCAGCTTGCGAAGTATAATCATATCTATATATTAATCTTGAGGAACTACCTGCTGAAACTGGTTTGGCAATAGCTTCTAAAGTAAAAGCACCTGAAAAATCAAAATCAAAATGATTTGCTATTATAATTCTTTCATTGGCTGCATCAAAATTTTGCCCATTTCCTACTTGCGCAGTTGTTTCGTCAGGAGCATTTATCCCCCTTTTTTCGCCATCATGAATATTTGAAGTGGAATCTTTAACACTCGAAGTCGTGGCATCTCTTAAATGATGTACTGTTTTAAAATGAACATCCCAAACATTCTGAGCCGCTGGATCTCCAGTATCTCCAACATAAGTTGTGTTATCACTTCGTGCTACATCGTAATAAATATATAGCTCCGTTACAACCCCAGCAGCAATATGAGGGGTTCTAATCCAAAGCCAAGCCAAACTGCTTGCATAGTCAAATAATTCAATTTCAACGTAGCATTGAGTAGTACCATCGGAAGTAGTTATTGCTATTTTTTTTCGATTAGCGTCAGATCCAAGTTCAGTGAAAATATCAGTAATATCATCACTAGCCGTGCCTGAACTTGCCGAAATTTTTACAAGAACAGGAAAATCAAGCAATGTATCATCAATATCTGTATTGCTGATTGTAATCTTTCTTCTATATTTCCATAATCCAAGCCACGCCATTTTCAGCCATCCCTATGCGTTTGCAGGCATTGTAAAATTGGCAAGATCAATGGTCGTCGTAACGCTGGACACAATACTGGTTGAACTCAGAATCATTGACTTGCCGGTCGTACCAACAAGCCCTTGGCATCGTTTAGCTGTAGTGCTTACACCTGTAATCTCCCCATTATCATACATCCTCCACCACACCGCAGTCGCCGTTGCCAACCCAAGGCCTGACCATGTTGAAGAACTCTTTGATAGCACGCCTGCGACAATCGCATCAAAGTCAAGACCATTGGCAGCGGTTCCGGGCGTCATAGCGCCAGAAGAAACAGTAATCTTTAAAAGTAAAGTCCCTGCACCTTCATCTGCATCGGCATCGGCCGGAACTGTACCGGCATAAACTCTAATAATTGAATTTCTAAAAACATCTTTGAATGCTTTGGAAACGGAAGTTATGGTAACTGTAGCGCCTTCAGCTTCATTCGCCAATGCCCCAGCTACAACCATAGTTAAACCGTTGGATGCCACGCTGACAATCGTGGTAATCATGTCATTAGAAGCACTCCCTGAAATTGTGATCGTATCTTCGGGCCTGAATCCGAGAGTTAAGAAGTTCTGAGCACTGGTAGTTATTACGTTTGTGGTTACTGTAAATGCCGTTGTTGCCACTGCTCCTGTGCTATCTTGGGCTCCCATTATACTGTCCCTGAGACCTGTTGAAATTTTATGCGCCATGATATTGTCCTCCGTTTTAAAACTTGATTGTATAAATAAAAAAACCCGAGTTGAGACACATTGTTCAAATGTGTTTATTCTCAACTCGGGCTTTTAAAGTATCCTGATTGCTCAGGGCTGTTTGTATCCGATTACAAGTCGTCTGTTATAGTAATTTTAGGCTTACCACGAATACCCCCTTCTCCAACATTGATCTTTATTATAAAATCTCCGGTTGGCTTTTTCTTTAACCATTCTATGAATCTGTTTTTTATTTTAGAGAATAATATGTCAAACATAATGTATCAACTCAATCAATCACGCAAATATATTTACCATCCTTATACAACCCGGCCCCTGTCAAACTACTCGGCAAATCAATCTTCCGTTCAGTGGCATTAATAAGTTGACCATCCCTTGTACCTATACAAACGCCCTTGTTAGTAGTAAACATAACCACGATTCCCGATAGTCCCTCATCCCCTATTTTTGATCCAGGCACCTTAACCCCGGTTCCTCTCGACACAGGATAATCAGCCATCTTTTCCTGAAGTGGCATTTCCATATTGCTGGGATTAATTTCACCTCCAAGAAAATAAATTGCATCTGAATCAGACACCCACAGTCCGCCCGCCACGGCCTGAACCATTCTTGTTCTGCTCATAAATCTAAAATGGTTTGTTCCAAGCCGATAGAGATCGTTGCTATTGGGTTCTGAATACCACAAGATATTATCCTGTGCAATAAACATTCTTTTGCGCTTCTCAATTAAATGGCCTATTGGAGCGGCTGAAAATTCTTTTGTCTCGCTGGTTTTTTCTCCGACCGACCATGCGTAGCTTACTTTGTTTATTATTTTGCCATTTTCGTGGCCATTTGTATAATAAACAACGTCTTGTTCTCCATCAGTATCACGGACGTAACTCATTTTTGCGCTTGCGTTTATATTCCGGATGGCTGTATACGACAAGCCAGATTCAATTACGCATAAAGCATCGCCCTTGGTTCCAACGCCATAACTTCCGCAGCCGAACAAGTTTTTCCACGCTTCTGTTCGCACGGTAGCTGTTCGGCCACGCCGCCTTGATGGCCTTCCTGTGTCATCGACATCAGTATTAACGGCTGCCGCAAGATCGACAATGCCCGTCTTGGGGTCGAAGCGTAGCCTTGACGGATCGACCTTGTTGTTGATACCGGTTGTCCCGCTAAATATTGATATTGGGCTTCTTGACATTTATTGTAAAAATCCTTTTCTTGCCTCTTTGTAGTTTTAAGATATCATCAATTGCATCTTCAGTTTTAATTTTGCCATATGGGTCTATAATTTTTTTCCCGTTAAGATATAAGCCGCCTTGTTTAATCAGTCTTTTTGCTTCGTTATGGGATGCACATAAGCCTACTTCCTTAAATAATTTATAAGCCTCAACCCCAAGCTGTACCTCAAGCTGTGTATCCTTTTGTTCCGCTTTTTCCTTTTCTTCTTGTTCTTTCTTCCATTGCTGTATTTCTCTATAAGTTATTTTAGACTCCAAAACGGATATTAAATAATTAGCAGCTCTATATTCCTTAAGCTCTTCTTTTGTGAGTAAATTAACATTAACTACTGTTCCCATTAGAATCCTTTAAAAAAAGTGAAAAGTACGCTTTATTACAGGCCTTGATATAGATGGCCTTGGATAATATGCTCGCAATGCCGCTATCCCTGAACCGAATATTCCTGAATATTTATCGGTATTCGGAGTTTTGCCGTTCTCATCATCTTCTATAAGTGGACATTTTTGAGATAGTATGTAGGCAACAATCAATCTTTCATGAAGATGCGCCGGGATACAGGTCGGGCTTTCCGAAACAAGGGTTAAATCAGTTGGCTTTCGATAGTAACTCAGCATTACAATGTCATCTTCTTCTGGAACCGGCAACCCATATAGCTTATCGCTTTCGACGGCAATATCAACCAGTTCTCCGCTTACTCTCTCGGACTCAGTATATAAAGCGCTAAGTGATTTAACGTTTGATCGAATAGTGAGGTCAAGACCCTGTGTTACGCTAAAGACCTTAAAGAGATCGTGGTCATAATCGGCAGGCATATCGACTGAGGGATCTCGTTTTGTTGCAGTCCCGCCTGAAACATAATCGGCATTACCTTCCGAGCCAAGCAGGCTGAACGTATCATCGCTTAAAACTTCAATATACCAGGTCCCATTGGCCGCTGTATTCCCTACCACGGCAGCAACCACAAGAGAATGTCCAGTTGAAAAACCATGGTCAGCAGAAGTGACCACGATAGGGGATGCATTGGTAGCCCCGGTAATCGTTTTTACGGCAGAACTAAATTTCACCACACCGTTTACGACCAATTCGGGTAAGTATGCCTGAGCCGCGATAAATGCCACGGTATCATTAACATCTTTTAGTACAGGGGAAATTGTTTTATCCTGGAGTACCTGATCCGCCTTTACAATGATTTCGCTTACATTCATAAAACCTCTCTTATGCTGCAGCGTTGATTATGAATCGAGATTTTTTAATCGTAACCCTACCACCAGCCCCAACCGCAACGACATTATATCGATATTCGCCTGCAGCTCCGCAGACGTGGTCATAATAATATTCCCCGGCTACATCTTTTGTCATGGCTGTATCGGTTATTACGGCGGTTCTATTAAGGGTTTCTATGTTTATTTTTATGGTAGATGGATCTGCTTTTGCCTTATCTATATCAACCACAGAAGCATGCAGCCGTCCAGTTTCGCCTACTTGGTATATCTTCATACTCGCTTAAGCCTCCCCGCCACCTATTTCAGATAATACAATATCATACTCAACTGATCCGGATAAGGCAATATCATACTCAACTGATCCGGATAAGGCAATATCATATTCAACGCTTCCCAGCAAGGTTATAAATAAAAGCGGATCATCTGCAAGAAGGACTCCTATCCCATGATACTCAACAATCGGATTAAGCCCAATACTTTGTGTCTGATCAAGATAATTAGGATATGATATTATCATATTAGCTCGTGTATATCGTGATTATCCGCTGGTCGCAGTCGGTTTCCACAAATTTCAAAGTTACGACGTCAGCGTTCATCTCAGCCTGTGTAATATCTACTTTATACATTCCGCTTGCCATTTCTGACACAGCATTCGTCAACGCTGCAAATGATACGCCGCCGTCCTTACTGATAGCGCCTGTGATGGTCTTTCCGGTTGCTTCGGTTACATGATCTGAGGATAATACCATATAGACCTGAAAATCGGGAAGCGCAACATTTTTTGTTATTCCGGATGGAAGAGCATCAGTTTTGGCCTTGATGTCACTTGTTGCATCTGTGCATTCTGTATTAATTTTTGCAAGTGCTTCTGATGCAAAATCCACCGTATGCCCTAAGCCAGAAGCTATCATGCAATAGACGGAGGTTGCATCTGGATTAGTTGTCCATGTTCCATGTATTGTAGCCACCTTAGTTGACCCCACGTATGAGCCAATAAGTTTTGCCTGTCCCCTTCCTGTACCAGCCATAATAAAAACAATTAAGTCTGAATACGTTGAGCTGATTGAGGATGCCGATGCTCTTAGCGTGATTGTTGAGTTTCCGCCTGCTTGAGCGAGCCCATGGTCAGCGACCAAGGGCGTATCGTCTGGAATTATAGTGTATTCCGAGGTTGCGTCTGGCGTGATCCACCAGTCTCTATCAACCACGGCTATTTTTGAGGTTCCGTTGTAGTCAACAATCGTACGAGTTTGGCCAGCTCCAGTGCCAGCAGGAATAACCAAGAGGTTCCTGTTGAAAATGTGGTCTGTTGCGCTTTCTCCAGCCGCAAGAGTTATTCCATAGATTGTTCCAGCCTGTGCGGTTCCACTCGTGATGTGATATGCTCCAAGCTCGCGAAGTCTTCGTCCCGCAGATGTCGCAATGTTATGTGTTGCGCCAGTTAAAATTTCATCCCACACTTGATCTGCTATTTCTTCAACTG
>JAGLQN010000140.1 GCA_023136835.1 Candidatus Omnitrophota bacterium
CAAATGTATAAGAACAAAATCAGCCGGCTCATGGCGCGCAAGGTCCCTGCGGGCATGATCGAATTTTCCCGGGGTTGTATTTATAAGTGTGATTTTTGCGCCAGTAAATTAACCATGGCTTTGGGATATCGTAAAAAATCACCCAAACGCTGTGCCCAAGAGGTGCTGCACTTGCACCAGCACGGTTGGAGAGAATTCGGCTTAGCTGATGATATATTCACATCAGATAATCAATGGGCTAAAGAAGTGTGCCGGGAAATCATTAAAATCAATACGGGCGTTCTCTGGAGTTGTACAAACGGTATTCGCGTGGAATCAGCTGACGAAGAATTGTTTCAATTAATGAAAAAAGCGGGTTGCTATCGCGTGTCCTTTGGATTTGAAACTGGCAATGCGGATGTATTAGCCGCATTCGGCAAAGGGGGCAAAGCATCTCTTGAGAAGGGAATACAAGCGGCGAAAATGGCGCATAAAGCGGGTATTGATGTCTGCGGATTTTTCATACTTGGATTATCACCGGATACCGAACAAACAATGCGAGACACTGTTAATTACGCAAAAAAAGTCCCCTTAGATATTTTAAAGTTTGGCATTGCTATTGCCTTTCCCGGAACAGGCATGTTCAATGAGTACTGGCGTAAGGGACTTATTCAATCCTGGAACTGGGATGACTATGTGATCCATACAGCCAAATCCCTCTTCTCACACCCTAATCTAGAATTCAATACTGTCGCAAAATACAGGAATATCGGATATAAAGAAGCAATCTTGTTTAACCTTAAGTTCATCTTCCGAAGAATAGCGCATAGTATAAAATCTTTGGAGCTATTATGGGATATCTATTATTTCTTTAAATTCTTTTTTGTGCCTGCTGAAAACATCAACGCCAATACTGCCCAATACTACGCCAAAAACCAATGGCCGCAGTTTGATTTTGAACATAAAGATATTGAAATCGTTACTTATCGCAACGCCAAAACCAAGCACTCTACTTCATTGATTTAAAATAAACCGGACGATTCCACCGCATTGCACGGCTTTTTTCGTCGAGGGTATACTCTCCTACCAAAACACGGCATATGGATACACTTTCATTACGAGGGTCTTGAGGCCATCCACAATCTCTTAAACGTTGATTCCTTTGAACAATATAATCCAAATGAGCATAAGCATAACCTTTAGGGTTTTTATCTTGAAGGTTGCTGGAAGATAATTGCTTCCAGGATCCATCAAGTTTTTGCCACGATTGATCAAGATCTTCTTCCACTGCTTGACAAGATTTAAGTGAACTATCATTAGTCAAACTAAAATAATATTGCCAATGCCAGTTTAAACTAAAGCAAAAAAGAAACACTAAAATACCTTTGGTAAGAGGATTCAGAATCTTTTTATTTAGGCTCCAGACATAATAAGCGCCCGTAGCAGCTAAAAAAGCATGGCAAATAATTAAATATAAAAAAATCCTTTGAACAAAGTAATAACGTAAATAGACTACTAAAAATGCAATAATAAAGGTTACCGCCGCTACCTGAATTAAAGTAACAGCGCTCAACACAAAGATAAAAAAGTCCTTATCTCCAAGTTTTTTTCGGTTATTCCACTGGAGAAAAGGAACCCCGATCCCAAGAAGAACAAAAAGATTAGATATATAAGCTCCAAAATACGCATCCCGGCCAGGTTTTGGCAACAATAACCGCGGCGGCATTTTCAGCAGGCTCATATCCCCTTTTTTGATTTGAGAAATCACGTCAAATTGTGATCCCATAAGGCTGGAATCAAACGCCTGAACACCTTGAAGGGTGTAATACCCTTGTATCAGAATACACAGTAAAAAAATGGGAGAAGCAAAATTGATCAGCTGCTTTAAACCCTTTGGCCGATCATGGACAAAATACCAACAAAACAAACAGGTCAATAAAGCCACGGTACTTTGAATAACGCCAAAAGAAATAACAAGCGTTACAGCAAGAATTGAAATGCAAAAGAAGGCCTTATCCTTGAAACTGCTTTTTTCAAAACTCTGTAAACACATTCTAATAGTTGCTATGACCAGCAATGTAAAAAGCAACATCCACAACATGTACGGTCGATTCTCAGCCGCGAACTGATAAAATAGATACTGGCTCGTAACACTTACGACGATAAAAACGGCAAATAACAATCCCAATCGCGCGCGAATAAAAACGAACAACATCAAACAAATTAATAATGCTGCCGCAATACTGACAACCCTGGCATGAATAAGGATATGCGGATCAAATGATCCGATTTTGGAAAGAGAAAGTTTTTGTAACAAAAAATATAAAGGATTTTTATTTGCCTGTGGGGTTTTTCCTAAAAACACCCGATCAAAAGAAAGATCACATAGAGAGACAATTTCATATTGCTCATCAACCCAAAAATTCTTTTGTTCAGCTGTTTGAAGGATAGTCAGCAGAATAATGACAACAAGGATAAGCCCAATAAAGGCCGTTAAAGTTGCGACTATAAAGGAAATGTTTTTACCGTCTTGCTTAATTATGATTTTTCTCCAAGAATGAAAAAGCTGTTTCGCATTAAGGTTTTGAATTCTGCCATACTGCGAAGTGTTTTGAGCCTATTGAAGGTAGAGAGAAGCTTTCCGCAACCGTGCGGCAAATTCATGGGACGGGAGTTTGATTGCTATATTCATGAATAATTTGACGATAATACCCTCTTCTATATTTATATATTAACTGAAAAATACGAATAATAACACTTACTCCGGTCAAATTGTTCATCTTTTTAAATGTTTTATACCGTTTATAAATCGGAACGGCATATGTTTTTGCGTTAAGAATATGCGCGCACATGAAAAACTCCCCGTCGATATGCATGGTAGACGACAGCTTTTCCAAAGGAATTTTTCTTAAGAAATCGGTGCGGTACATAACGAATCCACTATACCATTCTTTTTGTTTGATCCCAAGCAAACAACTTTCAATCCAGGATAAAACCTTAATAGTTATATAGCGCGGCCACGGGGTTTCTTCTTTGGAATGTTTGCTTTTTGTCCGGTAGCCATAAACAAGTTCATAATCTTGCCCGGTATAAGGCATAATGTAATTAAGCAAAATTGGCGGATATTGCCCATCACCGTGAAGCATAATGACATGGCTGATACATTCATGTTGAAGCGCGAAACGATACGCGAGTTTTTGAGACCCCGCATATCCAAGATTTTTGTTTGTGCTAATAAAATGAATCTTAAAAGGATAAATCTTTTCCCGAATGATTTCCTCGATAATATTTTTCGTATTATCCGTGCTATGATTATCAACGATCAAACATTCGAATTGACCATAAAGTTCATTAGGAATTTCTTGAAATGTCTGCCTGACCTTCCCCGCGCAGTTGTAGCATGGGATATAGACTAATATTTTCTTATTCACGGCACCATCCAACCGCTTCACGTCCCTTAAGATCACATCTGTATCCATATCAAGCTTTTCCTTAGCAAATTTGGATTAACCGGATTTTTGCTTAATCATTCACTTATCATCAAATGACAATAATTTGGATAAGCCCTCTCTCAAATCAACTTTGGGTTTCCAATTTAATTTTTCCCGTGACTCTTTGATATTCGCTTGCGCGCGCATGACTTCCCGTTCGCGGTAAGCTCGACCGCCCCAACGAATATTTAACGGTGTCCCGCTGATATTTTCGTACATGGAAACAATTTCTTTGAGCTGATAGCTTTGTCCGTAGCCGATAAAAACCGATTCCAGATTTCCATGTTTTCTCAACGTTAAATAGTCGATGGCCTTAATATAAGCTGACGTTACATCATCAATATACAAAAGATCTAAGTATTGCTCCCCGGGCGAAAGGTCCGTGGGTTCCTGATTATTAGCATTTTTAAAGAATGAAAATAATTTGGGCCGGAGGTCATTAGGGCCATAAGTATCAAATAACTTGATCGTTAAAGCATTGATATTGTGCGCATTGACATAATATTGCAAAATATCTTCGAAAGCTTTTTTGGTTGATGCGTATAAATCTACCGGGTCATAATCCTCACACCCATTAAAATGCTCCCATGAAGTCCCCGTATTAATGAAATGTTTGACGCCGGATCCGACCATCGCCTCCAGCAATTTCGTTGGAAAAAGTATATTGGATTGAATCAGCTGATCAATCTGGCCTTTTCTATCACCGCGCTGGGTAAGCGACGCTAAATGGATTATCATGTCCGGACGCGCGCTTTGAATAATTTGATAAATATTATCAGCGTTCGCGTCCAGCTCAAACATCTCGCAACCGCTTTTAATATCTTTTTCAAACTCGAACGTCGATGACATTTTCCGCAATATACAGGGCGCGTGATTGGTCTGGCGCGCTAATGCCTTAATTAAATTCGATCCAATAAATCCTGTCGCGCCAGTTACAAATATTCTCATAAATAAATAACCATTATCTTAATAAATTTTCTAATTCCTTGTTGTTACCCTATTGCTCCGATACCAATGGATAGTTTTATTCAAACCCTCCTCAAGAGAATACCGTGCCCGCCAGTTTAAGATGGTCCTTGATTTCTTAGTCGATAAATACTGATTTCTGATTTCATTCTTAGCATGATTAAGAATTTCCGGTTTAACTGTTTTGCTTTTGACTTGTTTTATAATTTTAGAATAAAGTTCCAACACTGTCATAGGCTTTTCATCACTGAAATTAAAAGCTTCACCAGCAAGATTTAACTTTTTCATTTTTTGCGCTAATATTAAATATCCCAAGACGATATCTTCAACGTAAATATAGTCCCTTGTATATTTTCCGTCACTACGAATTTGAATCTTTTTTTCATTTAACGCATGGCGTATCACATCAGGAACAATGCGTGAAAAATGATAATCACCAGGGCCATAAATATTGCCACAGCGCGTGATACAAACAGGCATGCCATATGTATAATGGTACGTCTGCGCTAGGAGATCAGCGCAGCTTTTAGAGACGTCATAGGGGTGTTTTCCGTTCAAGGCTGTCTGTTCCGTATATGGTAGATTCTCATGTTCCCCGTAGGCCTTATCGCTCGACGCGACCACAACGGCTTCAACAAATCTCTTGCCTCGGAGAACCTCAAGGACATTCCAAGTTCCATGGATATTCGTCCGAAACGTTTTAACTGGATTTTTCAGGCTATCATCAACAATCGCCTCCGCGGCCAAATGAAAAATAATCTGCGGCTTAAACTGACAAATAAGACCTTCAACAAATGTCTTATTATTAATATTGCCTTTAACAGCTTTAAACCCATTTCTTTGACCGTTTAAAATAGAATATCGCCTATTCAAAACCTTATCGACGCCGGTAATATTGGCTTGAAGTCCAATTAATGTCTTTGTTAACCATGATCCTAGAAACCCTTCATGACCGGTCACAAGGATCTTTTTTTTCTTCCAAAACTGTCGATCAATGCTCATGTCCAAATTTTCCAAGGAGCATTATTATGCGCCCACAGATCATTGAGGAGTGTGTATTCTCTGGGTGTATCCATACATTGCCAAAATCCTTTGTGCACATAAATACCCACATTTTTGTCCTTGACCATCAAAGGAAGAATGTCACTCTCAAGAATTTGATTTTCGTCAGATTTGAAATATTTATCAAGTACAGCGGTTTGAAACACCATAAACCCGCCATTGATCAGACCTGTGCCGACATTGGGTTTTTCATTAAACTCCACGATCCTATCATGATCATATTCAATCTCACCGAAACGTCCGGATGGATGAACCCCTGTAACAGTTGCCACTAGACCTGACTCATTATGCCTTGCAATTAATTCATCAATATTAATATCCGCGACTCCGTCGCCATAGGCGAGACAAAACTGATCAGAGCCTTTCAAATATTTTCGAATTGCATGCACACGCGCTCCGGTGTGGTGTGCCTCTCCTGTTTCAGCCAATGTGATTTTCCAATTATTTTCGCTATTCATATCGTGATAATTAATGGTATTTTCCTTATCTAACTCAATAGTAATATCAGATATTTTGGCATAATAATTGAGAAAAAACTCCTTAATCACCCATCCCCTATACCCCAAACAAAGGATAAAATCATTTAATCCATATTGAGCATACATCTTCATAATATGCCATAGAATGGGCTTTTCACCAATGGATAGCATAGGTTTGGGAACAACCTCGGCAATATCCCTGATTCTGGAACCTTGTCCCCCACAAAGAATTACAACTTTGGTATTTTTATGCGTCATATATCACCTGAATTAGATTTACACGATATAACCATAACAATATGGTCGACTTATTGATAGTAGAAACGCTATAAGTCCTTAGAGGTGTTGAAGATAACTACAATAGGCTATCACAATCAAGGTTTAGATTCAATACATTCATTAATAGACACCTGGCAGGGTCGATTGAAGCAATATTTGAAGAGGGACTATTAAGAAAAAATTAGAATTGGTCGTATTACTGAAAATCATCGCAATTTTGATCTTTATCAGATACGGAAGTGACATCAACCGGCCACTGAATATGAAACTTTGGATCATTGAACCGTATTCCCTTTTCGCTCTCAGGATTGTATGCGGCAGATGAGTGGTAAAACACGAGTGTTTGATCTTCGAGTGTTTGGAAGCCATGCGCAAATCCTTTTGGACAATAGAGCATTGTGTTGTTTTGTGCTGTTAATTCTACACCGAACCATTGACAATAAGTTGGTGAGCCCTCGCGCGCATCGATAATGACATCAAAAATAGAGCCGCTAAACACTTGTACCAGCTTCGATTCCTGATGCGGTTCGCGTTGGTAATGGAGTCCTCGAATAGTGCCCTTTTGCGCGCTATAGGATTTATTGTATTGATTGACCGGTTCGATTAATCCGTGTTTTTTAAATTCATTTAGGCAGTAAGTTCTAGCAAAAAACCCGCGCTGATCAACGAGCGGTTCTATCTCAATAACAAAAGCACCCTTTAATTTTGTCTCAATAAATTTCATTTTTTTGTATCTAACGTATCGGGTTTTGAGTAATTATACACCTTTTTAAGATTAAGGAAAACAAGTACCGCGGGAAAAACCTGCCCTTACTTTCTCTTCTTCTCCGCTATCTTAATTGCCGGTTCGATATGAGAGTAAACGATTTCCGCTACTTTTTGGGCCGCCACATCATTATAATGAACCCAGTCTAAGAAAAGAGACTCATTGATACCATCAAATGAATGGGTAATATCGCTATAAGTGAAATCTTTTTCTGCTACATCGAATTCCATGAAAAAGGCACGGTTAAAATCAGATTTCCCAGGCTCGTCCCCCATGCAATCAACCTCTGCCCGGGTTAATGAAGCCTTCAATGCTACTACTGGCTGAAGAAACATAATGAACGGCATAATGTAATACGGAATAACAGGGGAGTTTCCCCGACCCCTCAAATATTTAATTTAATTATTATCCGGTAAAACGCTAGAAGTTTTAGAGAACTTAATCGCTTCAAAGTACTGCTCCAATTGATCCGCTAAAGCATAATGCTTCCAATGCCGCATCACATGCAACATTTCCATTATGGCATTCTCATCAAGATATAAATAATAAATTTCGGCAACTCGTGGATATATTTCTGGCGCATATTCCGCGTTAGTCAAAACAAAATCGCAGTAATAACTAACGGCTAAATCATATTTCTTCAAATAATCATAAATTCGAGCAAGATAGCGCTTCGTATCATCTGGTATTCCTATTCGACTTTTTGTAGCTTGAAGGAAGTACCGTCGCGCATATTCATAGGCGCCTTCTTTGAAATAGTTCAGCCCTATCCCGTAATAAGCTAATGTGTTCAATTGATAAAGCTCTATTGCTCTCATCAAAGATTCTAACGATTTAGCATGATCCCCCATTTCTTCGTAAATAAGCGCCGAGCGATAATGCGCGTCACTTAACTTTTCAGCGTAATAGGTGTCATATAATTTGGAGTCGTAACGAACAGCCCTCTGGAAATACTTTAATTGCTTATCCTGCCCACACTCGTCTTCACAGCTTAATCCCATTTCATACAACACAATACCGTATTGAGGAATCCGCTTTGCTTTCTCGATATACCAGAAAGTTACAATTGATGTAATACTAAGTAATACCACAAGGGATTTATTAATCTTTATTTTTAATATTACATCAAGAAACAATTCTTTTTCTTCCCCCTCCTATTGCCATCAATTAAAGAACGTATCTTTATTATCCTTCAATAACCACATCTTTCCAAACTTTTTGCGCGTCTAAAATCTTATCAATAGACACCAGCATTCCAACCATAAACCATAAATAAACCGAAAGCTGCAAAGAATAAAAATTTGTGTCGAAGAAACTATGAACTAAGAAGGCAAAAATCCCGGACAACAAGCCAACAGCCAGCGCCGCTAAATTCCGATTTTGCGCAAAATTAAGTTCAATTTTTCCTAATGATTGGTGAAATGCCGTCACAATAATCCAAAGAAAACAAAGCAGCCCTACAACACCAGTCTCTGCTGCCAGCTGAATATAACAATTATGCGCATATGTTGGCCCCATGAAAAAATTTCCGCGGTAGGCCTGAAAGACTCTCATAAAAGTATTAATCCCATGTCCAAAGAGAAATTTATCTTTAATCATCTCCATGCTAATGCTCCAAATGCTCAGCCTCCACTGGATCGTATAATACCTGGCAAATAGTTCCTGATCGGAACCATTCGCTAAAATCAAAAAGACTGAAATGCCAAGAGCGATTGCCGCAAAAATAATCCCTAAGGAAAAATAAAGTTTTAATCTTTTTTTAGGAAACAAACCCAAGAACAACAAAAACATTCCTCCGAAAAACACCCCCATCCAAGCTCCTCGAGAAAATGTTATCATTAAAGACCATATCATCAGGAGGAAGATTAACAAGACAGCTAAACGATAGAAAGCTTTTTGTTTCCCCCAAAAAATCCATGCGGCTAGAACAGGAATAATTCCGGTTAAATACCCGCCTAAACCATTCGGCGTTCTAAATCCTGCCGTAGCCCGGCTTCCAGGATCAATCACGCGCCCATAGAAAATATCTTTGTAGGTCATGTAAAATTGAACCAGACTATCTAAGACCGTAGAAAATGCTGTAAATGTAAAGACTGCAAGCGCAATATAAATATGCTTTTTGTCCTTAAAAACCTCGACAACAAGGAAATAAACAATAAACCACTCTAATGTCTTTGTAAGAAAATTGTGTAAAGACTGCGCAAAAAAAGCGCTGCTTGTTACGGATAAAATACAAGCGAACAAAAAATAGGCAATAGGCTTATTGAGAAAGGTAGGCTCCGGTTTAATATCTTTTAAAAATCCGGATAATCTCTCTTTTGGCGTCCTTGCAGACCTTTTTGGGCTTGTTACGATAACGCCCCGTTTTATGAGCCATAAAATGAAACAGATAATAACGCAGCTTTCAATAACAGCAGGACTGTAGGGCAGCCAGAAAATTAAAATATAGAGAAAAATTCTGATTAATGAATCTATTCTGTCAACCAATAATGAATTGCTCATAAGAATGAATTTCGTATTTATGATAACTGATTGATTCCGTCAAAAGCTTCAATCATTTTCCGTCCATATTCCTTTGGCGAATAGACTTTTGAATATCGTTGCCGATTGGCCTCTCCCATTGATTTCCGTAATTGACGGTCGTTTGCCAGTTGAAGAATCCGTTGGGCTAATTGTCCATCATCGCCTTTATCGATAAGGAAACCATTTTCTCCATCCTTAATAATCTCTGGAATCGTTCCCTCAATGGAAGCAACAATAGGAAGCCCTTCGGCCATAGCATGTAGAAGGACTAATCCAAAGACATCTCGGTGAGTCGGAAAAATGAAAATATCTGAATCGCGATATATCTTAGTCCGTTCAGATATGTCTCCGATGTAGCCAAGATATCTAACCCGTGAATTATATTTATCTTTTAGCTGATTAAACGTCTCCTGTACTGATCCCGGTTCCATCGGTCCAGCAAAAGTAAAACGAACAGAATTGTCACTGTCTAAAACTTTTTGCGCTGCTTTAAACGCTATCAAAGCACCCTTTGATTTCGCCATAAACGAAAAATATAAAACATTAACATCCTGCGTTGTTGCTTTAGGCGTTTCTTCCGTGATAATAATATCTTGTGTATCTTCAACGCTTCCTGGCACGGAAAACAGCCGGTACGGCTCTATAAAACCTTCATACATTAATTTTGTCTTCTCGCCAAGAAGAATACTAGCAGTTGTATTTTTAAGCAGCCAGCGTATAAGCAATCTATAAACCTTTCCACTTGATTGATATAGCTCCTTCACATACTGCCCCATATCATGAAGCACAATGCGGCATCCAAATATTTTTCCAATGAAACAAAACAAAAAATCTTTTAAAAGCGGCATCTTGTCAAAACTCATATTATAAAGGACATAGCGGGGACGCTTGACAATGACAAGAAAGATATACTGCAAGAGATACTGCACAAGCTTCAGCAGCTTTACAATATTTATTTTTTTGTGCTGGTCATACGACCAGAATTTCATATCGAGAAAAGTAATGTCGAAGGCCTCAACAAAAGCCGACTCCATGAGGATCTTGTACATTGCACTATGCCCAAATAAAGGCGGAGGCAAAATGCCGCAAATAAGGATCTTTTCTTTTTTTGTCATCCATTTATACCTGAAACAAACTCATAATAGTTTTTTAAGATGTCTTCCACAGACATTCGAGCCCGCCATCCAAGAACATCCTGCGCTTTTTGGGATGTGACCTTTGAACAAATAATCTCTTTATCGCTCTTAGAATAAATGTGTGATTTTGAGCGGCAGATAGAAACGATCCTTTCAGCAAGTTTTCCGATGGGAATCGTTTCTTCAGAACAAAGATTTATAACGCCAGCACCCCGGTCCTTTTCCAACAGCAAGATAAAAGTCCGCGCAAGATCTCCTATATAAAGCATTTGCAGCAAAGTGTGGACAGAATAAATGATTTCCAGAGGTTCGCTGTTAAGTGCTTTTTTAAAGAACACAGGAATAACTGCCTTTTCAGCCTGGCCGGGACCGACAATATTAACAGCTCTAAAAATTGTCAGATCTTTTTCATCAAAATATCGACGGCAAAGTTCTTCGGCCTCCAGCTTACTTCGTTCATAATCCCCTTCAGGCCCCACAGGAGATCCTTCATCGATAACACCTTCCTGCCTCTGATAAACCTTTGCCGTAGACATAAGGACAAACTTCTTAGTATTAACGGCTTTTATCAGATTTTCCGTTCCCTGAACATTAACACGATGATATTCCGGATACTCCGCCCTACCAACATGGGTCACATTCAGCGCTCCCAAGTGAAACACGTAATCAAAAGGTATTTCAAGATGAAAAGGTTGGGTGAGATCTTGGTCGAAGAATTGTTTAACCGGGAAGCTCTTAAGGTCTTGTCCGTTATTTTTGTTATCAAGGCCAAAAATATTATGGGAGGATTGAACGAGCTCGTGAATCAAAGCCTTGCCAATAAAACCGGTTGCGCCGGTTACAAGAATATTCATTTTACTTTTTCTTTTTCCTTTGACGGTCTTCCATCTTTTTCATCAAGACTGTCGCCGCGTATAAAGATTCAAACGAGCCGGCATCGGTCCATTTGGATTTCAGCGCGGAAAACGAGAGAGTCCCCTGTTTGGCATAATGGGACAAGACATCAGTCACTTCATATTCTCCCCTTGAACTCTTTTTCAACTTTTTCAATAACGTGAATACCTCCGGTTTAAACATCCAGAGGCCAGTATTCACATAGGAAGAATTTGGTTTTCTTGGTTTTTCTACAATATTGATAATCTTATTACTCTGAAATTCGACGACACCATATTTCTGAGGATTTTTGGCTTTCGCTACAAGAATCTTAGCGTCAAATCTATCTTTTTCCCGCCTAAATTGTTTAACAAATTTCCCAATGTCTTCGTGAATAACATTATCACCCAAGATAACCAAAAATTCTTCATCACGCGCAAAATCTTCAGCCAAAAGGAGCGCCGCGCCTGTCCCCTCACTCCCCTCTTGAATTTCATAACTAAACCGTGCCCCCCATTCTTTGCCGGAACCAAGAAGCCGAAAAAAGTCACCAACATGCTCGCCGCCGGTTACAATCAAGATGTCTTTAATGCCTGCTTTAATAAAAGTTTCCAGCGGATAATAAATCATCGGCTTCTTGTAAACGGGTAACAAATGCTTATTGGTCACCTTGGTTAACGGTCGCAACCGTGCCGCTGATCCACCCGCAAGTAATACGCCTCTCATTTCTTTGCCCCCCAGAATCCGACAGTATATCGTTTATCCATCTTTTCTTTAACAGGCCGCCACCAAGCTTCATTATTTTTGTACCAATCCGCTGTTATTTTAAGTCCTTTTTCCAATGTATATTCCGGCTTCCAACCAAGCCTCCTTAATTTAGAACAATCAAGGCTATAGCGAAAATCATGTCCTGGCCGGTCCTGCACAAACTCAATAAATGATTCATCCTTGCCCATTAATCGAAGAATAGCCCGCGTCAATTCAATGTTTGCGCATTCCTCCACCCCTCCGATATTATAAACATCCCCGTCAACACCTTTTTCAACAAGCAAAGCAATAGCACGGCAATGATCTTCCACATGAAGCCAATCACGCGCCTGTTTTCCTTCGCCATAAACAGGCGCCTTTTGACCATCAATAAGATTAGTTATAAACAAAGGAATAACTTTTTCCGGATATGCCATAGGGCCATATGTATTTGAAGCACGCGTTATCACGACAGGAAGGTTGTAGGTGGCAAAGAAACTATAAGCAAGACGGTCTCCTCCGAGTTTGGAAGCGGAGTAAGGATTGCGAGGCTTCAATTCAGACTTCTCCGTAAAGCTCCCCTCTAAAATCTGCCCATAAACCTCATCCGTTGAAACTTGAATAAATTTTTTTACCATCCCCCGCTTTTTTACCTCATTTAAAAGTACATGTACACCAAAAATATCTGTCTTAAGAAAAGATTGGGGATCATCAATAGACCGGTCTACAGCTACTTCAGCCGCAAAATTAACAACAACATCAACATCCCGCATGGCTTTCTTAACAATATTCTCATCACATATGTCACCTTCAATAAACTCAAAGCCCCTTTCCTCTCGAAAATCTTCAAGATTAGTTAGATTGCCAGCATACGTTAGTTTATCAAGAACGCGAACTTCGACATCTGTAAAATCACGAAACAACATACGAACAAAATTACTTCCGATAAATCCAGCCCCGCCTGTAATTAAATATACTCCCTTGTTCATTTCGTCTCTACCATGACTGTTGTCGTCTCCAATTTACCAACATAAGCATAAGTTAATCCAAATATTGACCAAATAGGTATAGCCGTATACGGCAATTCAAGGATCAATAGAAAGTTTGCGGCGATGAACCAGTTAATAATTATTCCACAAAGTAATATACCTATAAGAGAATGACAGCGAATAGATTTTATAACCATCCTAAATAATGCGAACAAAATAAAGCCTATTAAAAACAATCCAATAATTCCTGACCTGTAAATAATATGCACAAAGGAATTATGGGCTCCGATCCATCCATCTCGATGCCAGTCACCGTATCCCCACATAAGAGCTTCTAAAGTGATGGAGCGAAAAGGTTTCCCAAAATTAAAACCAAAAATTTGTTTTTCTTTAATCAATTCCGCAAACATATCCCGCCAAATGAATAATCGAAATGCCGCATTGCCATAGGCCGGACCTAAATCTCTTTCAAGATTAATGGTCTCGACTTTACTTGATTCCTGGACACTCATCTCCCCATCCAACATTCTGCCATCCTCAATTTCCGCCAATTGATCAAGATTCATCTTCCTATCCAACATTCTGCCATCCTCGATTTCTGCCAATTGATCAAGATTCATCTCCCCGTCTAAGGCATCGTCTTCCTGCGCCTTCACTGTGCTTTCTGAAAGACGTATCAAACCCTTGTTTAATTTTTTTAATATCTTTCCTCTTTTTATTTTCGCAGGCATATCCTTTTCCAAACGTTCAGTACGCCTGAACCATTCAGGATTGTAAATCCGAACTTGTCGAGTTTGACCGTATCCCATTCCTTTTTCAAAGTCGCCCCATCCCCCTTCCCGTTGAATTTCCTCTAGTATAACCTTAGACCGCATATCTTGCGTCCTGAATGCTTCCAATATTTTATCCGCGCGAACAAGAGTTGTCAGAGCGTTTCTGTCCGAAAATTTTAAAAACATTCCCACAATGAGAAACATTCCCAAAATAATCACAATCCATTTTATCGCCTTTCTAATTCTTAAAATACAATAAAGCCCAATGATAACATAGATGAATGTGGAAAAATTCGCAACCATCATCATCCTTGATGTTGCAAAGAGAAGCTTATAAGGAGTGGCCCAAAAAAGCGCAGCTAATGCTAAATATTTAAGTGTCTTATTAGGATACGCATAGCTGAAAATAAAAGCCAAAGTAAAACAGGTAAATAGCCAATATTCACCAAATCCTCCACGGGAGAGTAACAATATAATCATTGCTGAATAAAGGATATTTATTTTATTTTTAAAGAAATCTTTTTGGAAAAATGAATTAACAAAAATAATGAAAACAGGATAATAAAATAGCGCGGCATTTCTAAAAGCCAATGGTCCAAATTTTGAATAACCGCGCAATGCCTTGACTATAACAAACACAAAATAAGCAATAATCCAGAAGCTTTTTTTGTTAATCCTCAGATCTCCTTTGTTCAAAAATAAGCATAAACACAAAAAAAGCAGCATCTCGCCAATAAATATAGGGAAGTCCAAAAAAGGTAATTGAACATTCAATTCGGCAAAAGACCGATTGAATATTATATACCCAAAAGAAAATATCCCAATACTAACCAGGCCGCAAAAATCAAGACAGTACCGCTTTTTATTAATATTGTCCATTGACTAATTAAATATCCCCATACATAACTGTCCAAATTATGTCATCCTGAGCGTAGCGAAGGATCTCAACCTGTCGAGATTCTTCGGTCTTTCAGACCTCAGAATGACAGAGTTAAATTCATATCTAAAAAAGTTTTGTCGTCGATAAACACCTTTTTATTTGGACACGCATGATCCCCATATTCGGCTGAATGCCCAATTGAAGACACGCTTTTCTTTTAAGAATTTTGTTATAAAATCCCGGAATATGGCTTAATGCCATCCCGCCCAACAAAGACACCCCCCAAAGGATCGTAAACGCGCTTAAAGGTCCAAACACTATTACACCCTTCCAGGAAAGCCTCCTTGATGCGGCATAATTCTTTTGTGTTATAAAATAATAAATTCTCTTCAAATACGCGGTTGTGCGGCGGGCCTTCAGCCATTTATTAATGATGTCCTTGGAGGCTATTCCAGGCAGAGAAAGGTCGCTATAAACTCTTGTAAGAACCTTAATCGCTTGATCAAATTCACCATCGGACAAAACCTTCTCCTGGTATAACGCGCCGCACACTAAATCAGCCTCGTCTTCTTTAATCCCAGAACACGTGAAATAATCGATGTTTTTTTTCATTATACTTGAAATTTCAGTGAGTCCGCTTTTATCGATCTCCGTTATCGTCAATGAAGCCGCATGAACCCTGATAGCCATAAGAACATCCCGCGTGCTGCTGATTCCTACGCTATTTCTCAAAAGCTTTCCCCAAAGGTTATAATCGGCCGCTGTTTTATAATTCTCGTCATAGCCTCCATTGTCTAAAATGATTTCCTTTTTCAATAGAGAGCCCACATGATTGATGGGGGAAAAAGTTAATGAACGCAAAATAATTTCTTCTAATGTTGCCGGCGATCCAGAAACTTTCTTAATTTTATTAGACTCGTCAATAACGATCGCCGGGGTACTTATAACCGCGTCCCCCGGGTTTTCGATTGCAGCAGAAACTTGCCGCTCAAGCCAATGCGGAAGCGCAATATCATCAGCATCAATACGGGCAACGTATTTTCCTCTTGCTAATTTTAACCCTACATTCAAAGATCGAGTCTGACCCAAGTTCTGTTCATTGCAATGGATAACTATTCGCTTGTCATCGAAAGATTTAACCACTGTTAACGAATCGTCTGTACCGCAATCATCAATAATCAGAAATTCAAAATCTTTATAAGTTTGCGCCAGCACACTTTCAACAGCCATTTTTAAGTAATGCCCGCCATTATAAACAGTCATTAAAACAGTAACCGTAATATTTTCCCTCATGATCCCTCTAAAATCTGCTCAAAAAGCAATTCGTTTCTTTTGCTTAAATATGAATCTACATATTTTTTCCCGTCATCAAACTTTATATTCCTCCCGCTTAACCGATCTAATACCTCCACTAACTCTTCCGGAGAAGACACTACTTCACATCTAGAAGGATAAAAGCCAAGTGGATTGTTATTTAAAAAAGGAGAAACGTCCAAATATATAATCGGAACGCCAGCTGATAAAGCTTCAACAGACACTGTAGATGAAGCAAAAAGCACCAAATCAGCACCATATAAAGCCTCATCCAGAGGGGTCGCGGAGCTTTGCTCGTTTAATGGGAATGATAATTCAGGTAAATCTTTTAATGCTGAAGCTAATGGAATAACCGGATGAGGGCGAATAACGATATTATACATCACTGTCTCAATTCTCGAAAATTCCTCTAAAAAAAGTAATACACGCTTATATTCGTCCAAATCCGTTGATATAATAACAAGAATGTCCCTAATTTTCACCGGTCTTAACCGATTATTTATGTTTAAAGGATTTCTGCGTAAAGAGTTTCCTACAATGAGTTTTTCACGGGAATGCCCAAAAAACTCCTGTAGAATATTTTTAGGAACCTCTCCAGTTGTCACAATACGGTCCGGCAACGGCATATACTTCCTTTCGTTCTCTCCCAAGAAATAATTGAGATGCCTCTTTGTCAACGCGGCATGCTGATATCCAAAAAGTTTCATATCAGGCGCGGTTTCTTTTATGCCCTTGATAAACATTCTTTCAAATGCCCGATTCTCAAATGGATAAATAACTTTTGCTCCAGGAAAATGGCTCGCGATTTCTCTTCCCACATGAAACAACAGCATACTCAAAAAAAGACTCGAAGAAAACTCTTCCTTACGTTTATACTTTTTGAGCAATTCCAAAAAAGAATATCCTTGAACACAAAAATCTCCCTGTATTTTCTCTCGCAAAAACACTTTACTAAGAATTTTTGCAAACACTTTTATCAAGTCACTAAAATGGAGGAAACATTCTAAAGGCAGCACATCGTGGGAAATAGGATAGCACTGTTTAAGACGATTAAGATTCTTAGCATACGGCGCCCATACCAACACTAAATTCAGACAACGATTATTTGCCTTGCTTAAATGTTCTAACAGCGGTGAGAAATAAAAATCTTTATAGGAATGTGTTTTATCAGAAAACGATTGCTGATTCAGTAAAGATAAAAAAACATATTTATACTGGCCGGAAGACTGTGCCGACTTGCGAAACATGAAAAAAGCAATAATTTTAGAAAAAATTTTATTTAAGAAAAATAAGACCGGCGATAAAGGCGCGGCATTCTTAATAACTTCACGTAAATTAATCTTTTTTATACCCTTAAAAAGAACTTCACAGGAATCTTTCAACGCCGCCTTAACTTGGCAAAAGATATCATGGTCGTTCGTCAAAATTATGAATACATCCGCATCTTTCACCCCGCCTTTTAAAATAAAATTCAAGATCACAATAGACCAGGCAACCTTATCAAACAGCTCCGTTGCTATAGGGCTCTTGCTAACAAAATTATACGCCCACCAATCAAACGATCGATTCTTTTCAGTTAATATATCAACAGCTTTGGCATAATCACTCCCAACAATATCCCGCTTAATCCAGAATTTTGCTTCTACAAATCTATCCGCCATTCCCTGATCAATGATTTGTTTTCGAACCATCTGGATATTACTGGTTATGCCTATACTTAAGAAATACACCTCACCTTCTTTGTCAGCTGTATACTGCTTAATGCATGAATAATTGTCTGTAAAAATAACCTTTTTCATGGAGTCGCTTGATCGGACAAAAAAATTATATCGGTCTCTTTAAGAGTCTTTTGATAAATATCTTAAGTCTGTTTTTAAGTGAGATTCGTTTTTTGTAATCATTCCGATAATATCTGTTCATTTTATGAGCCATAAATTCATTCATAAACGTTGTGAATCCAAACCGGTAATTAGTTAGCTTGTCAAATTTCTTTATACTACGTTCGCAGCTCCTTAGATCATCAGTTTGCTCGAGGGACATTTCCAAAATGATACAATTGATCAGTTTTTTATTTTCCCATTTATGGGCAAGATATCTATGATGCCCGTTAACAATACAATACTCCTCTTTGTCCGGGTTCTTTGAAAGAAGAATTGGAGGAATGTACTCTCCATTTCGTATCTTTTCGCATAAAACCTTGACATATTTATGATCGCACACCCCCTTCTCTTCTATATCCTTGTGCCAAGGTGAAGTAATCTTAGCCACTTCTACATTACTTGACCCCACCAGATCATCCCCTCCAAGATCCTCATTGTTAAAATTCTCGATCTCTCGATCCGGATGTCTTGAGCGCTTGTAATTGTTGTTTGTTTCAAATTCCTCAAGCTTGGCAAGAGCTCCCGCAAAGCCCTTAGCAATATCTTTAAAGTTTTCACGATTAAGCGCTAAACGAAAATCTCTATAATGAACATGAATCTCATCTGTTATGTTCTCTTCTTGAAGCTCAATAGCAAAAACATTGTTATCATGAAACGACTCATTTGGAAACGGGGAATTCTTCAGAAATTTCTTCTGCCTATCCCCACCACATGCCACCATAAGAGTTGTCGGATAAGCTTTCTCCTTATAATCTAAATTTTGCGTCAGATAATTCCTGACATCATGCGTAGAACGCGTAATAATGTCATAAAACTCATAATACTCATCGAGAGAAAACATTAAGCGATATTCTCTATAGTGAATGTGAATATTTTCACAAAGGTCGACAAATAACCGGCTATTATGCAACTCCCGGTCTTTTAATTCCTTCCTAAATAAGTACTCTTTTACTGAACCCATAACGTCTCCTAAAATTTGTTAACATTGTATTTCCATTTTTCCCGCATAAGATACTTTTGACTTTCAAACTCCCATTGCCTTTAAAAAGTTGCCAAGAAATGAAAACTCTAAAAAAACTTAGTGTTTTCGATTTAATGCCAATCGTTTCAAACTTCGAAGATATTTCCAAGCAACGGTTTTTCTTGCTGAATTTAAAAAAGTCCTTTTTAGATCAAAAGGATAAACCAGTTTTTCCCAATTCTCCCTATAGTGAACAAGCATTTCTCTCTGCTCTACTGGATAATTAAGCACCGTATCTCTCCTCTCAGAGGAAAACGAATCATAAAGCTCCCTATTAACAAGGTTTTGTTCAAAGCAATAATCACCAAGTTCGGTTCCTTTATATGGATAAAAAATATTGATACCGCTATAGGTAGGACGAATTTCCCGATTCAATTTAATCGTATCCTTTATCATTTCTTCCGTTTCTCCCGGAACTCCAATAATATTCAAAGAAGTTGTTTCTAAACCATATTTTCGTACTAAAGCAAATGCATTGACAATTTGCTCTCTCTTCATTTGCCGTTTCATAACTTTATTCCGGATATAATCATTGCCTGATTCAACGCCAAAAGATATGCGATAGCACCCCGCCTCTTTTAGCAGCCGTATGAATTCGTCATCAACTACATTGACGCGCAACAAACAATTAAACTTGATCTTAATTCTGTCCTTATACTTCTGAAGAAACTCTGTTCTCCACTTCTTATTTATTCCAAAAATATCATCTCCAATGGTTATCGAACTTATCGAGAACTTCTCCATTACCTCTTCAATCTCGCGAACACTGGATTCCGGACTTCTGTACCGCGTAGGATTACTGTGAAAACCATACACTTTAGCAAGCGCATGATTACTGCAATATGTACATAAATAAGGACACCCTCTCGAAAAAAAGAAAGGCGCAACACCCGTCTTCTCTAAAGTTTCTTTGAAAGAATGAATATCCTTATCAGGATACGGCAATTTGTCCAAATCGCTAACAAGAGGCTTGCATTTATTGATCACCAGCTTGCCATTATCTGCCCAAGCAAAATTATCCGTGTCCTTATAGGGCTCCTCCTGTTCAATCTTTTCCAGAAATTGAGCAAAAGACAATTCAGATTCTCCGATAAAGATACCATCTAACGATTTCGTTTCTAAAATACACGTTTGGTTAATCGTTGGATGCACACCGCCGCAAACCGTAATAACATCCGAGTATCTTTCTTTTATAAGAGCTGCAATTTCCTTAACAAAATGAAACTGTGACGAAACAGAGGAAAACCCTACAATTTTAGGCTCAAATTCATTGACGGCCTCGAGAACTTTTTGATACTCTTCCTTTGTTACAACAGTGACCATTTTAGCTTCATGGCCGCTTTGCCTAGTCATCGCAACAATAGAGGCTAACCCAATCGAATAGCAATCTTCATGAAACCCATTGATGTTAGTATAAACGAACAAGACTTTCATAATATCAATTCCTTGTTGTTAAACAAATCAGAATTAAATGAAAAATTGTACACCTTTAACACTATTGTTAGCAGCACCAATGTCCTATTGTTGCACAAAACTATAATTCAAATTTCTTGAATGAATGGTTGCAAGTAAAACATCATCGGGAAGATTCCCTTTCCCCCTGTAAAATCTAAGAAACTTTTGATTTTAGAGCTCCTGCCCCCCTCTTAAAAAATTACCAACCGAATGCTTAACCCTTCTATAGGGAAAATATTTATCCTCCAACAATGTCTTGAAAATATAATCCTGTATTGAAATATAGTGTCCCCTTAAAGAGCCGTCATTTATGGCAACATCAGTCCGAGGCCGCCAACTCTCGGGCTTTTTTAAAACAAACCTGCATATATCATCAGAATGCAAAATCTCCAACCCCATAGTTGTAAAAAATACAGCCAGGTGCTTTTTGTTGAAATGAAAAATGTGATCATTCTGGAAATAATTTAATGGCGTATACACACTATTGCCGATATGCAAAACCCCGGGAACTTCAATTAATAAATGTTTGTTCTCTTTAATTTTTTCAATGACCTTACATATCTCGCGAATCGGGTCCCGAAAATGTTCTAATACATGAGAAAGGATAACAAGATCTTGCGAGTTTGAAGAAACCTTCTGATAAAAATCGCCTTCAACAAGGTTCATTCCTAGTTTTTGACCATATTCAAGATAATTAGCATCATAATCAAACCCGATCACATTCTTTCCAGCCAAAAATAGTGGATATAAATTACCTCCCGCTGAACAGCCAACCTCTAGTATATCCCTCACATCATCAAATACATCAAGCCGTTTTAACAGTTCTAAGAAAGACTCCCCTTGCGCCAGAAATCTTTTAAAATATTCATCCGTTGCGGTCAAACTGCCTCGATGCATCAGACTAAAATCATTTTTATAAAAAGAATCTAAAGACTTCTGGTCAAGAGTGGGATCGGTTCTAATTAAGCTGCATTCTTTACATAACTTAAAACTAAAGGGAAGTCCGAAGCGGTCATAGTTCGCCAAAACAATGTCATTGGCTTTGCTTCGGCATAAACAATTATTCTCAACTGTAGAATATTCCCTACTCCGCAATTGCGCAGACACCCGATTTAATGCTGACCTCTGCGCTTCCTTCATTTTTGGCCAGCATTGGCCATTCGCTTTTTTTAAAGGAAAAATTTTCTCAACCCTCATTAAACCACCTGCTCGTAATCCATTCCTCTTTCTTGCCTTTTCTTATCTGTGCAATCCGAAAAGTCGGTGGACACTACTTTATCTTTGCCAAATTTATCGGCATAAATCTTATTCGTATTCGTTATAGCCGTTTCCTTCTTAAAACCGCTGTCCATACCAGAGAGAAGTGTCTTAATATAAAATCCGATCCTCTGATTTGCTTTCCCATCTCGAAATGGATCTTTTTCACTGATAAATGGCGACCAATCCGCAAACCCATTGGATAAATCCTTCGTTGTTCGATAATGATCAATGCTCGTAATCATTGTTTTAATATCATCAAATATAACCTTATTCTTTCCAGGAACATAATCCGGATTTAAAGGACCGATCATGGCACTGTCATAAAAAATTGACGGAACACCGGCAAGCCAGCACTCTAATGCGGCAGCAGAATTACTGGTCATTCCTATAGACAAATCAGAAGCCTTTCCCGCCTCAGCTGGAAATTTTTCCGTTTCAAGAAATTTCACCCTTCCCTCTTTTTCTAAACGCTGAATTAATCCTGCAGTACATTCTGAAGATTTTAGAAAATTTTCATTCCACTTTTTCTTAGTTTTAACAATTATTGCAACAGTCGGATTATTTACCGCATATTCAAATAAAGCCCGATATACAGAAAACATATTCAATACAAGGCTTTCTATAAATGCAAAGTTGGCAATATTAAGATTTTCATCGAAAACGCTTAATACAAATTTAGCCTCCTCACCTATAAAATCTTTCTTTAGAGCTGTTGCTTTTCCACCCAAAAGATCAAAAGCATAATCAAAAATATATCCCGTTTGAATGAAATTTCTTACTTCAGAATGCCTATGCTGATATGCCCTTTCATAAGCTTTACCCCAAACAAAAAAAACATCGCAACTGTCATGATGTCCCATATCGCTAGCAAAATGATTCGAATATTGATAAGATATTGTAACAGTTTTCGCAAGTTTTGCCGCAATATCCAAATCAGAAAAAAGAACTCCGGACTTAAAAAGGACTTTTACATTATTTAGCCTGAAAAAATCTTCCCAATAAGGCAAGGACATAAGCAACAGGGATAACATCTTCCATTGTTCGTACTGAACCATAGTTTTTACCTTAAACAATAATCTTATGCTCTCTTTTACATTTCCGAAAAACAGCCGAAATGCCTGTAGAGAACACCGGTGCCTCGGAATTAATCTATTTGATTTTTTCATAAATCCGTCACAAGACCATAAATCGAATCCGGCATCCTTAATCTTCTTTATCCCTCTCTTTTTCATCTCTCCGGAATTTCTTGAAAATATAGATATTTGATCCGAAGAAATACCCGAGCCCGGATACCAAAACAAATTATAGTTTTTCCGAGAATAATCACAAAAATTATCCAGAGCATCATGAAAAGTGCAAATACAACTTTTTGTCTTATTGATCCGCCGACTTTTTCTATCAAATAAAGGAATAATACTCATCGCCACTAGTTGCATTAACTGATAAAAAAAGACGATTAATCCATTTTCTTTCATTCCTTTCCATGACCTAAAGGATAAAACAGAAAGATTTTTTTCACGCGCATAATCTATAATCAGACCCATGCAATAGGTTTTCTTATCGACAATAACCCCTACTTCCTCCCCACGTAATCGGCTTTTCGGGCTTGAAGCCGCCCAGGCAGATACTTCAATAAGTAGCGAAACATCAAAATTTGGCCACGCAATACGGTGTTTTATCCAAAGCTTCAAATCATCTTTCAGAACCAATAATCTGCCGTTGACCTGATTAAGAAGGGTATCCTTTGTGTTAAAGTATACATTATCAAGCCTGTCCATAATCCTATCCATAGCATCTATATTGCCGGTGTCAACGATGGATCTATTATTGGAATCTCGCATTTTACTGGAATCAATACAAAACTTTTCAACCGTAATTCGGCTAAGTAACGCTTTAAGAATAGGATTCTTATACCTACCTATCCATACAGACGCTTTATTCGGAACAAGATAGTAGAGTGTAATATTATCATTCCCTATCCAAGACCTAGGAACTATCTTAAGAAGGTATTTAAGCCTGAGATGGACACAAAAATAATGTATTTTTTTTCGAGACATAATGTGGAATTGAACAATTACGTTGTGACCAAGAAATGCATGAACGACCCCTTATCTAAGTTCACAAAACAAACATAATCTTCAGCTAAATAGCTGCATAAGAAATCCTCATTTATAAGCTTTGGGAGAATCTCGATCTTCCTCTTTGGGATTATAATTATTCTCTACATTAACAGATACCCAGCCTGCTGCCTGACAGTTTAAATTCGGTCCATTTCTACATAACATTCGGTAAAATAACGTACACCCTTACCAGATTTGCATTGCCTCCTATATGTATATTCTCCTCCTAAACAAATCCTTGGCCACCACAGACAATCAGAAAATCCAAATTGTTTCCGAAAACCCAAAGTGCTGGAAAATCTCGGATTTATTTCAAATGGAATAAATTCGCCATTACATAATCGCGTTTGGATATTAATGGAGCCAACCAAATTTATCTTACAAGCAAGCTTCTGCACCATATCATCCATTATTTCCGAATCCATGAGAATAACCTCCGCAGACGTACCCCCCGGGCCTAATTTACGTTTAAATGTTATGCTTGCAATATCCTTTCCATCAGAAAAAATACCTGTCGTATATTCCTGGTCATCTCCCCCTAGATATTCTTGAATTAAATATATTCCATCATCTTTTTGTTTAAAATAATCAATATCGAGATCAGATTTAATTTTCCAAATATCCTTGCTCCCACAGCTATTTATCGGCTTAATGATCATCGGGAAACTCAATTGATTTTGATAATCTTTTAAGAAATAAGTTTTTGGAGTCTTAAAGCCTATTGATTCGAGATATTTTACAGTTTTATATTTATCCAGGAAATTATCCAGAATGAGCTCATTATTAATCAATACTCTTTCCTTCCACGAAGACCAGATTCCGCGGTTATCATGAAAAGTTTTTATTTCCGGTTCTGAAATCGGCACAATCAAATCAACATTACTTTTCTCAACAATATCCTTTATAGCGTCAAGATATTCATGAGGCTGACTCGCTGGTGGGACTTGAAAAAACCGCTCGATATCTGCGTTTTGACAAAGCAATTGGTTCATATCGCAGCCAATAAGCGAAAACTCTTCCCCACAAACAAACCTGGCATAAGAATTGCCGATATCCCCTCCAATAGCCGTAACTAATACTGTCTTTTTATTCACTTTCTTTCCTGTTTAAAACGCTAAACAAATATTCATTTTGTTCATTATGCCGCTTAAGATCATTTCGCAATGAATCGATATCGTAGTCAACACGCTTAAATTTCAAAATATTTTTATCCAAATCCAACACAGCAAATGAAGCCTGAGAACAATCTCTCGGCTGGCCAACCGAGCCCGGATTGATGATTTGAACATTGCGAACCTGTTTATGCATAGGATAATGCGTGTGCCCTAAAAAGATATATTTAAAATCGAGATCTTTAAATTTATCTACAGAATCCGTAGGATAAACATAATCATTTAATGCATCCCAGGGGCTTCCGTGAAACATTGTCAATCCTAATTCCTTATCCTCAAACGAGAGTGGCAAGTCTTTTAAAAACTCTAAATGATCCCGGGTAATAGTACTTTTCAAATATGCCAGTGAACCGCCATACCGATTAGAATATTTCCCCAACACTTCCTCATTTTCAAGGCAATTTAAAAAAATTTTATCGTGATTCCCTTTAATGCAAATAAGGTTATCAATATTTTGAACAGCATCTATAACCTCATCCTGAGAATAATAGTACCCGCATAAGTCCCCCCCGCAACAATACATATCGCAAGACTCCTTTAAAAGGGCCTTCCATACTTTATCAAACGCATAAATATTGCCGTGAATATCAGAAAAAATACCTACGCGCATTTTTTTATATCCAATATGGCTTCTTCAAAAGATCGTCCTTTTGGCAAATGCATGGAATGCTCTACGATTTGATCACTGCCGTTTTCTATCCCAGTATTTATTATATTTTTTCCAGGCAAAAAAACATTACAAATAGTCTGCAACATTGCACTCATAGAACTAGCCTCTGTGCCTGCAACAAGATGTGTCCCTTCTTTTTTATTTTCCATACAAAAATAAATAATTTCCGCTAAATCTTTTACATATATATAATTACGTTTTATTTCTCCTAAACCATATTGAATAGGCACATCCCCAACTAATGCACCGCTGATCGTCCGATTAATACCGAGATGATTCGGGCCATTTTTCCCAAAAATACCCCCTACCCTCAGTATCGTATATTCCACTTTCGACTCTTTAATCTTCTGTTCTGCTAACAACTTACTGTGACCATAACCAATATCCGCGCTTGGAACACTTTTTGAGGTAATTAAATTTGTTTTTGCGCCGCATACTATAGTGGCAGACGCAAAGATAAAATGTGCTTTAATGTTAGAAGCCCATTTAACTAAGCACTCTGTCGCAAAAACATTAGGAATAAAAAGTTCTTCTATTGTAGCTTCAAAATCAGCTTTAACACCAAGATGAATAATTGTATCCACTTCAGGCAAGCTATTAATCTTTAAAGAAATATTTGGATCGCAAAAATCCATTATTACTTCATCCTTAAGACCGCTTTCGCGCCTTACAAGCGGTATAATATCCCAATCCTTCGATGCCAGATATTCAATCAAAGCTGATCCGACAAAACCACTTGCCCCGGTTATAAGCACTCTTTTTCTCATAACTTAAGATAATTGAAAGCTGCGCATAAAAGACACCTCTTCATTTTATTTTGAACAAAAATATGTAAGATCTCTGCCAACACCCATGGATCCTAAAATTTCATAAATATCCAGCAATTTTTCTTCACTTATGCTCGCCAAGAAATTATCCGAATCCACTCTAAAATAATGTATATTTTTGCCTTTTTCCGGATTTTTAATATAATTGGAGTTCTTATTAAGCAAATTATTGTCAACAGGATTATCGGCCACAACCACATCCACACGGAATCCTTTGTTCGTTAATAGATTTTCCATACTGTTTTTATTAAAATATGAAATATGGTCTGGGTAACCAAGCCAAAAGGGCTCATCAATAATTTTATTCTCAAGCAAATGTTCGTGAAAAATAGAAAAATCATTTGGTGCGACAATAATCAAAACACCTTGATCCGCAAAAATACCTTTGATCGTCTCAAGCAAATTAATCGGGTCTAAGACATGCTCGATAACATTGCCTAACATAATAATATCGTATTTCTGGCTGTCTTTTATCTTCTGCAAGATCAAATCATTGTAATCTCCCTGCTTCAAATATGGCAACAGATGCGGATTAAAAGATTTTAATCCATATTCACTGAAATCTATTCCCTCAACAATATGGCCTTCTTTTAGAAATCGGTCTAAAACCCAACCTTCTCCGCAACCGATATCTAATAAATACTTTTTTGCTTTTAGATCTCGCAGCCGGTTTAATTGTCTATAAATTAAATCCGCTTTTAGCCTAAAATATTTAAGCTCTGCGTCAGAATAAGAAACTTCATAGCTGCCTTTTCCCTCCTGATAATACTTTTGAGAATAATATTCCCGCAGCTCTTCTCTCGATGGCAGTGGACTATATTGATAAAATCCATATTCCGTCTTAACAAGCGTTAAACTTTCTTGCATAAAATGATCCTAAATAGAACAACCCCGAATCTGAAGTCGTTCATCGTATTATTCTCACCAACTTAAAAGCTTCAACATAAGGCAATCCTGTCTTTATTCCCCATGACTTAGCTCGGTGCTCTGCCCCCTTAAGGGACCGCGGATGATCCGAGTCCTTCATCTCGGTAATATACTGCTCAAGCGACTTTAACTTCAAATCGATTGTTTCAGACACATCAATAAAAACATCTGGTGAAAACGTTAATGGATAATTCCATTCCGTAGAAGAAGCAACCTCAAAGGAATAAATTTCCTTAACAGTCTCATCCGTCATCGGTCTTGTTGCCGTAATGACTGCCCTATATGTTATTTGATGATCTACATTTAGATCATTTTGATAGTGAGTGAATATAATATCAGGCCTTATATCCTTTTTGACTTCTTCCACGATCTTAACAATATCTAATAGGGGAAGTGAATCGAATCTATTATCCGGCAAATCCTTCAGTATGGCATCTTCAACTCCGATAATCTTATTCGCTTTATGAACATGCCCTTTCAATTCTTCAATTTCTGCTTTTCTACTGTCTGCATCTCTCTGCTCATCTCTCGACGTTACACCCTCTCCCAATATCAATGTATGCGCCTCGCACCCCTCTTTGATCATCCTTGCGATTGTTGCCCCGCATCCAAGAATTTCATCATCAGGATGAGCAGCAACCACTAAAATCCTTTTCTTTTCAGCCATTTCATTTAACTCCTTCTAATTGGTTCACAATTCTTACCTGAGAATGCACTGTTACTATCTTTAAATCTGGCACTCCCATCTTCTGAGCTTGGTCCAAAAGTTCCGCCTGATGGAGATATGTAGAAATTATTAGCACGTCAGGATTATCCGACTTTATGTATTTTGGATCCCGAACTTCTATGGGTATTTCGGAAAGAAAGTTACCATGTTTTAAAGGATTGTTATCATATACAAACTTAATCTTTTTCCTGAACTCCTCATCAATCATATATGTTAACCCTGTTGTGTGTCCTCCTGCTCCAAAAAAAGCCACATTATCTTCTTTCTCCAATAATGCATTCAAATCTTTTTTCTTTCTATTGTATCCTTCAAAATATTTATCAATGTTTTGATGCGTCATATCGAGTTGATCATTGTTAGAAGAAATGACTGGCTTAGCATCAACATTCTTTTTCACGCAAAGATACATAAAATAATCTTCTAGCGAATGAACATGCTCAAGGGAATGCCGGGAAAGAAAATGAAGAATCGTGCCAAGTGAGAAATAAGACAAATGCTGATGAAAAAAACATCCAACATGCCCTTCCCGTAAAGAAAGAGCACTGTTTGGAACTTCAATAAATATATGTCCGCCTAGTTTTAAAATTTTATAAACTTCCTCAAGAAAACCGTTTGCATCAGACATATGTTCCAAAATATTCCTCAAAATAATTATGTCGAATGAATTTTCTTCAAAATATTTAGCTGAAAAGTAATCCTTGGTAATTGGTATTCCATATTTTTTTTGGGCGACATCACCAATAGCATTAGGTTCAACACCTTGAACATCATATCCCTGCGCTTTAAGAAGAGAAAGGAAATAACCATCACAACAGCCGATATCGAGAACCTTTCCTTTCGGCAGATTGCAATCTTTAAAAAAATTAAAAGAATTCTGAGCCTCAACTAATCCAACATTCGTTTTAGATGGAATACTCACAGAGGAAAGTAACCCGGAATTTTCACTGCCATATAAAACATCATTATGTTCATCTGCGACAGGGTTCATTTGCTGAAGGTGTACGCATTGATCGCAACTACCGAGCGTCAAAGGAAAACTTTCCACTTTTCCAAAAAGTTCCGGTGGTTGAACTCCAATGCAAAGGGGATAACTGTCAAAAAATATCTTTTCACTCAATTCCGAACTACCGCAAATTATACATTTAGCCATCTTCTTTTGTCCTTTCGATTAATTCGATCAATTCCCTGGATCGAGTATAAAACCAGATAACTCTCCGTCCATTATGTCCGGCGCCTGGATAAATTGTACCTACGGGTAAAGCCTTCATATTTTTAAAATGCTCAATTGACTCATCTAAATCCTCAACTTCATAGGATAAATGATGAATCCCGCCTCCCGTTTTTTTTAAGAAATTATATACAGAAGAATCTTCACTCATCGGCTGGATCAGCTCTATATCGACAGATCCCGGTTGACTTGTCCTCACAAAAATAATCTTAACTTTTTGTTCCGGCTCATCAATAACCGAAGAAAACTCATTAAAACCAAAATAGTCTTGATAATATTTCCTGGACTCCTCTAAATCCTTTACAATGACACCTATGTGCTCTAATCTCATAACATCACCTTATCATATCCCAAGAAATAATTTCTTCTGCTGAGATATCCTTATTTGCTTTACGCCCTTCCATTTCTTCTTTAAAGAGATTGGGCGATATGCCTTCGCCAGGTCGGGCAAATTTAACCATATCAGGAGTAATCACTTCATCTTTTTTAATATTTTTTTGAGCAACAATGCTTCTTCTGACCATTCTTCGAATAGCCAACTCATCTTCAAATAAAATCCTCTTCTCTTTTCCTAAGGCGCTTTCGGTCTCCCTTACAGACTTCACAAGATCGATCATATCTTTTGGCTCAAGCGCGAAAAAATGGTCTGGGCCTTCCATCTTCCTATCAAGGGTGATATGCTTTTCCACAACACAAGACCCCAAGGCCAACGCGGCTAAAGTAAACGCATTGCTGATCGAATGATCCGAGTACCCGACCGGAAATCCATAACGCTCCTCGAACATGGCAATGTTCCTAAGATTAATAACTTCCGGTTTGGGTGGATAGCATGAGACACAATGCAGGATGATTAATTCTTTATTTCCTGCCTCAACTAACATTTTTATTGTTTCGTCTATCTCTTCAATGCGGGCCATGCCTGTAGAAATGATCAAAGGCTTATTACACTTTGCCACCTCTTTCAGTAACGGTAAGTGATTGCAATCAATAGACGCAATCTTAAACACGCCTACTCCCAGCTTTAACAGGAAATTAATATCCTCTATTCTGTGTACCGTTGAAAAAGGAATGAGACCCTTTTCTCTAACGTAATCAAACATTTCTTCAAACCATTCCCTCGGCATTAATATTCTGTCACGCGCTATTTCCCACCAAGGTTTTTTTCCATACATATATTCAAGGCCAACATCCGTTGTGGTAACATTCTTGCTAAAAGCTTCTTCAGGGTCATAAACTTGAAATTTTACAGCATCAAACTTTGCTTCTGCTGCAGCATCGATCAATTGACGCACGACATTTTTATCACGATTATGGTTAGATCCCACTTCCCCAATGATAAAACTTTTCATGCCGTCCCCAACGACTGCATTTTCAATCTTTATCTTTTTTGGAGCATCTTTTATTTTAAAATCACTTAGACAATTATCTATTTTACTTCTCATTTCACCCTCTCTTTTAAGAGTTCACTATCAGGAAAGTGCTTTTATCGACAAAAAACATCAGCTTATTTTCCTGGTTAGTACATTCTTAATATCCCCTACTACTGTTATTTCCAGCATGTCTTCAAAACCTAACTCAACACCAAATTCATCCTGTAATGCCATAACAAGATTTAAATGGTTAAGAGAATCCCAATCTGAGATTCCATTGGGACCATCAGAAATATCAAAACGGCCTTCATGCGAAGTAAATACCGAACTTAAAACTTTTTGTATACGCTCTTCCATTGTGTTTTCCTTAGTTGCCGGTTCTTCTTCGCAACAATATTGCTCATCGTTACTCATAGACTCCTCGCTGATTGTTTAGCTGTAGAACACTGTAATTGATCCGAAAGAGACCCATCCTCCAATGCTTTTTTGATAAGCCTGAAGACTTCGGCATATGTATCGAGAGTACAAGAAATCTCATTGTCCTGGTGAGTGAGGCCGACCATATGATAGCCTCCGCTTAGTATATTACGCTTAGCTAACTCCTGTATCCAGTACGTACGAATGTCAGCCGCCGGGACTTCACCTGAATCTTTAAAAATCATAACATTTCTACAGAAGAACCCATCAGCAACAACGACATCATTCAATTCATGTGAATGAATAGTTTTTTTAACTCCTTCTAAAAGTTTCCTGCCATTGCACTCAATGGCTTCTATCACATTCTCTTTATCAAAAACCTCCATCACAGCCTTAGCGGCAGCCAAACTCACTGTTTCTCCCGCTGTGGTTAAGGAAAAAAAGATTTCTGAACAGCGTTCCATAATTTCTTTCTTTCCTACTAACGCCGATAAAGGTAACCCATTTGTCATCGCTTTGCTAAAACACGCTAAATCTGGTATGACACCGCTTAAAGCTTGATAGCCGCCGCGATGAAAACGAAAACCCGTTACTACCTCATCAAAAATCAAAACAACCTTATACTGATCGGCTAATTTCCTGACGGCTTCCAAATAACCCTCTTTAGGAGAAACGCGTGAAACCGGTTCCATAATGATACATGCTGTACTGCCTTTGTATTGACGAAGCAAAGATTCCAAACTTTCTAAATCATTATACGTAAAGCGATGTGAATATTCTTTAATAGTATCCAGGATTCCCCCATTCATAGAAGTCTGAGAAATATACCAATCCTGCCAACCGTGATACCCGCAAAAAAGGACATGGTCTTTGCCTGTAACATAGCGTGAAAGTCTGACGGCGGCAGAGGTCACATCGTTTCCATTCTTTCCAAAACGTGCCATTTCCGCACAGGGAATACGCTCACATAACATCTCTGCTACTTCTACTTCAAGATAATGAACGAAAGAAAAAGAAAAGCCTTTTTCAGCCTGCTTCTTTACAGCTTCTTCCACATAAGGATGGCAGTACCCAAGTATCACGCATCCTAAGGCCACTGTATAATCAAGGTATTTATTGCCGTCAACATCCCATACATAAGCCCCTTTGCCATGGCTAACAGCGTAAGGAGTAATTCCTTGAGCAAATTGATCCGGGCTTTTTCCAAATGTCGATGGCCCAGCAATAACTTTCTGACTGCGTTCATATATTTCCAGCGATTTCTTTAATGTATTCATTATTACCCTTTCTTTCCATATTAATTGTGTGCAACCTACGACAGCGTTATATAGATCCAGAAGCCTAAGAAATTTCGATAATCGCTCTACCCAAGACTCTGCCCTCCGACAGATCCTGAACAGCTTCATTAATCTGATCAAGTTTATAACGATTTGTGACCGCCTGATCTAGAAGTAAGGCTCCTTCTTTATAATCTTTGTAAAAAATGGGAAAATCTCTCTTGGCAATACAAGCTCCTCCCCGAGAACCCTTGTACGTCCTTTGTCCCAAAAGGATAGAACGGGAATTAAACTCTGCTGCTCCTTTCGGAAACCCGACAAGTACTGTTGTTCCTCCTTCGCAGAAACCACAAACACCTTCCCGTGCAGCTAAAATCGTGCTTTCCACTATTTGAGGTATACCGACCATATCAAAAACAAAATCGGCCCCTCCATTCGTAATTTCCTTAATCGCTTCCACAACATCAGTAGTATCAGAATTTATTGTATGTGTAGCACCAAAGAGCTTGGAAAACTCCAATTTTTTATCTTTAATATCAACCGCTATGATCGGATTTGCTCCTAAATTTTTTGCCGCATTTACCGCCAGAACGCCTAGCCCTCCTGCGCCAAAAACAACAACCGATTGGCCCGGTTTAATATTCACGATATTTCTGACAGTTCCATAACCCGCAACTCCAGCGCAACCTAAAACGGCAGTTGTATATTTCTCAAAACCCTTATCCATCTTCGTGATGAATTGACCATCGAGCAATGTATGTTCAGCCCAAGTAAAGAGAACAGTTTTTATTTCATGCCCGGACCAGCTAACAGTATTCCACTTCAAATATTCTGTGTTTGCATCCGCATTGTATGGTATCCAACTGACCAGAACATGATCGCCTTCCTCGACATGAGTAACAAGTTTTCCTTTTTTAACAACAATACCCGTCGCCTCATGCCCTAGTAATCGCGGAAGTTCAATTTTGGGATGAGTTAAATCATAGAGCTGAGAACCACATATTCCACTTGCAATAATCTTGATTATGGCTTGATCCGGTTTGGGTTCGGGGATGCTAATCTCATCTATAAAAAGAGGTTTATTGCGTTCGGCATAAATGACAGCCTTAGTTTTTCGCGTAGACATAATACAACTCCTATGTAATTTATTATTCCCTAAATAAAATATTTAGTATTTTAGATAGATAAGTTAGTAGAATGGGCATCCCGCCCGTCTCTTTCCGATGATGTAACTCCAATCTTATTTTCTAAAATTCCCTCAACTTTTCTCCTCAGTCGGGACAAGTAATATCGACTTCGACTATCCGTACCAACAGGCAGTTGATAAGAATCGGATTTATAAAATCCAAAACTATTCCAGAGTTCTTGCCTACTTAATCCTGAATATTCTGTTTGCGTAAAGGTATAGTTTACTGGATACTTAAAGTCCTTTAGAGGGGAAAATTTATCAGTTCTAAACCATTTGTGAATATCGTAATCAAAGGAAGCTTCTATCACAGGTGAGGAAGAACTATCTTCTGATCTATCATAGTAAAGGTGACGTGTATAAAGCTCTAAGTTTTTCAGTTCTTCAAAGACACTGCCATCCTTACCCTTAGCAAGGTCTCTAATCATATTAAAAAGCCAGTTCATCATAGAACTATAATGCTCAATCCATAACTTCATTGAGTATTTTAAGAGATCTCCACCTTTATTGCCCAACATATAATCTTTACAATGTTTTTTCATGTACGCGAGGACTTCTTCTTCAGTATCAAACATTGCTTCCATATAGCTCTCTCTATACTCTTGCAGCCAATCTCTGATATCAACAGGAGCCTCGGGGAGATCATCACAAAGTTTCGATATTAAATCACTCATTTGAATCCCAATGGATTTTAGATAGGCAAACAATTCGCGTAGTGGCGCTTGCCTTAAAATAGCATCTAATATTACCGTATAAACGCGGCAATAAAAAACACCATCTAGACTCATATCTTTAGTTGCGAGGATAATGTTCTCAATTTCACAAATAAATTCACCATCGCAATATCCTATAAAATTACTAAACTGTCGATATTTGGTGTAAAAACCATACCGGTCAATTGTATCTTGAGAAGCTAATTCTGTTGCACTTAACAATGCAGTCGGATGTACCCTGGGCCTAACATCGGCACCTGTATCTAAAAGCGCTTTTAAACCAGCAATGAAACTTTCCTTTGTTTCCCCGGGAAGCGGAAGGATAAAATCAGGGCTTTGGACTTGTCCGCCGAAATCCTTTATCAATTCGACTCCACTTTTAATTTGCCGTCGTTTTATGTTTTTCAAAACTTCTGGATTGGAACTTTGTAGGGAATTTGAAATAGTCATCATTCCTGGCAAAATATCCTGTGCAATATGTTTTATCCGATCATATTGTGATTTACCAGAGTCACAATCAATGAACTGCGGCCAATTTTTTGTTTCATTTAGATACTTCAGGTGCCTGGCTATCGGGATGTCTTGCTTGTAACTACCCCAATTATTATCAAAGATATATAAACCGGCTTCTGGGTGAACTCTTTCGGCGATGTAATTTAATTCTTCCTTAACGTGGTCAAGAGATTTGAATTTGACTTTACTATAGTAAGGATCACCTTGTTGGCAATAAGTGCAAGAGAATGGGCATCCTCGATTTGTTTCGACCATAGGCACAAGGTGCTTGTTTGCTAAAAACTTATCTAGAAGTCCTGTTAAGTAAGGAGATGGTATCGTGTTAAAATCAACTATTTTTGGTAGAAGAGGGCCGCTTATAATGCTTTCATCATCCTTGACAAAAAAACAGTTTCCCAGTTCCCCAATACGTTCCCGAAGTTTACCGGGGTTTTGATCGCAATCCAGATAAGTTTTTATAATATTCGTGAACGCAACTTCTCCCTCAGTTTCGACTAATAGATCAATATGTGAGTACAATTTGGCGAAACGTTTTTTGTCCACATGTTGCCGATTAATCTCTGGGCCTCCAAAAACAAGCAAAATATCGGGGTTGATCTCTTTTGCAATTTTTGAGATTTTAAGGCAAAGATTTGTATTCCACACGTAGTTTGCTACTCCAAGAACATCGGGTTTTTTTTCTTTTATATATTTTAAAATCGGTGTAAGAAGTTTATGAATTTGTAAATCTACCTCAGGCAGACTTTTTTTCAAATAACTCCCCAGTAGACCCGATCCATAGGGGATACATTGAGTCCCTATTTTATCAAAACGCGGTTCGATGAGTAGTATTTTTAGGTTTTCAATTGACTTGTTACTCATAAATATCATCCTTTTTTCATGGCGAATTAATCATAAAAAACACTTTATAAATTAGCTAACCTATTTGAAAGATTTTCATAAATAAATTTATTTGATGCAATAAGTACGCTGTCTTGAAATTTATATTCCCTGCCTTTGCCAGACATCACCATTCCATTGGACTCTCTCACTAAAATTATCCCCGCAGCTAAATCCCAAGAGAACAGTTCTTTTGACCAAAAACCATCTATTCTACCACAAGCTAAATAGGCAAGACTTAAAGCCGCAGAACCAGTTCTTAATACGCCTCGTGTAGTATCATTCATGTTGCCGAATATTTCATATTCTCTTTTCTTCTGCTCTGAACGCGCTGATGAAAAGGCAGCAACATATAGACCGTCTTCAACTTCTCTCTTTTGAGAAACATTAATCTGTTGTCCATTCAAGAAAGCGCCCTGACCCTTGGATGCATAAAATAGCTCTTGCGTAAAAGGGTTATAAATTGCTCCCGCAACAACCTTTCCATTCTTTTCAACGCCCACGGATACAGCGCAAAAAGGGATCTGCTGGCTATAATTAACCGTGCCATCCAAAGGATCAATATGCCATACATATTCAGAATTCATTTTCTCAACTTTTTCCTCTTCTCCAATAATAGTGTGATCAGTAAAAACTTCTCTGATTTTTTCTTTAATATTTTTTTCAGATAAAATATCAACGTCGGTAACAAGATCTCGAATATTTTGATTTTTCTGCTTGAAATCATGCAGTTTTCCAAAATAATCCACCAAAATATAGCCGCTTGTTTCTACCGCTTTTATCGCAACGGCTAAACACTCTTTACGCATTCCAAACTCCTTTTTGTAAATTTTGACAAATCCTGACCAATAATATATTTTCCTAAAGGATCATAAACCTCTATCCCCGAATACCTTTTTAATACTTCTACATCCTCAAGACTTTCCCTTAAATTTTGCAAAAAAACAGCTTCTTTATCATTTGAATCATCATAAACTAAAGCTGCCTTTGCTCCGATCGAAGTATATTTAGGGATCATTCCACCAAAAAGTGCTATGCGTAACCCGAGAATAATACGATTGTCTTTACCCATTTTGCGAAGTGGTTCCCTGGCAACCCTTGATATCGTGTCATAAAGAAACCGGTTGCGAAAACGTCTCAGCTCTTTTTCTCTATACATACTTGCAAATTCCTCGGTAACATATTTTGCGGCTATAACCCCCTCTGTCATCTCGTTGATCGAACCAACAACCACTTCCTCAATATCTGGATCCGCCATGGCCTCATGAATATAGGTATATCCTTTAAGCCAACCTAAATAAGCGACAATAGCATGAGGGGTGTTATGAATAAACAATTTACACATCCAATGCATATTTAATTCTTCTGAATCCACCTGCAATATTTCGTCAGGAAATGAACAATTACCCTTCTCAAGGACGAGAATTCCTTTTTCGGTTACCGTTATTAAAGGATCCTTTTTTATAATATCCGCGGAGGCCGTATTAGAAGTAATAACATCAGGAATACCGAAAAATATTCGAGGATTACCAGATAATTCCCGCAGTTTAATCGCCGTTGAAGCATCATTTTCACATGATATTACGGTCTTCGCCTCCTTGAATTTTTCAGCTAAGTCGTAGCAATTATTAGGGCCCACACAGCAAAAAACAGTATCATACTTATCAATATTCCTTTCCTCACCCAACAAAAAAGCTTCTTTTATAGGAACATCAACAATTTCATAACCGGCTTCTCCTGTAATGGCAGCCTTATATTGGTCACGCTTTTTCATTTCACCGATAATCCAGCTATCGACATCAACAAAGCTTAACTCAACGTCATATCTTTGGAAAAGAGGCCCTAAAAACCCTCTTCCTATAGCTCCGGCTCCGTAAATTAAAATTTTTAATGACATATAAAGTTATTTCTCCTGAACATTCCCATGTTTACTCCGTTCATACCCTTGTAAATTCTTTTTCACGCAGCTTTCGCCTAAGCACTTTCCCCGAGGGCCCCTTTGGCAATTCCCGGACAAATTCAATTTCAGACGGCACTTTAAAGTCTCCCAGATGCTCCCGGCAATGCGCTTTCAGCTCTTTAACGCCAACAGCCAAACCGCCTTTCAAAACAACATAACTTTTAATCACCTCTCCCAAAAACATATCCGGCTTGCCAATAGTCGCAGCATCTTGAACATATTCATGCAACAAGAGCGTTTCATCAATTTGAGAAGGGACGATGTTGACCCCTCCTTTGATAATTAAATCTTTTTTCCGGTCAGCATAATAAAATATCCCTTTCTCATCCATATACCCCAAATCGCCGGTCAAGAAATATCCGTTTTTGAAAGATTGTTCGTATTGTGCCGTATTTTCATAATATCCTTTTAACAAACTCGGACCTTTTACGGCAAATTCTCCGGATTGACCTGTTTCGACCTCACGCCCCGCTTCATCAAAAACTCTGATATCCATAATATCGATCAGCTTTCCGATCGTACCTGTTTGCCGGTCAGGCTCAAAAGGGTTATCAAAATGCGTTGCCCCTGTTTCAGAAAGACCATACATATTCGCAAGCGGAATATTAAATTTTTCCTCAAATTTATCTTGCAAACTTTTAGAAAGATAAGCGGAACCGCAACCTATAAACTTTAAACTGGAAATATCATATTTATTAAAATTCTCATAACTCGTGTTTAAAATGGCAATTAATATCGATGGAACTATTTCAAAGAATGTAACTTTATGCTCCTGAACAATATTCCATAGATCGGCTCTCGTTTTCCAAAACGACTCATATAAAACAACTTTTGAACCGGAAAGAAGGCACGGCCAAATAGAGTATCTTATTGCCGCTGTATGCCCCAAAGGTAGAACACAAAGATGGCAAGAACCGGGCTCGATAAATGCGCTCCTTAGCAGAGAAGCCATGGCCAGAATCTCGCTTCGTGTTGAATATTCAATAATCTTAGGAGACCCCGTCGTACCGGATGAATAATACATAAATGCGGTCGCATCAGGATCAATATCCTCAGAAGGATATTCATCATCCGAGAAATTTTTAATCCGGTTTTCAAGGATCATTTTCCCATCAGACTGTATCGCCTGAACATCCAATCCCTCTTGCTTTAGTTTGTCGGCGTGCTGGGCATGCGTATAAACGGCCCTGGAACCAATAAAATCAATTTTTTCTTTAATTTCTTCACTGCCCAAATGGAACGGAAAAGGATTGATTGTGCATCCCATCCTTAGCGCCGCAAAGTATATGATTAAGTAATCAAGTGAATTCTTCAATACAATGGAAATAATGTCGCCTTTGCAAACGCCGTCACTCTCCAGCATCCGGCTACAACGGTTTACCAAACGATTAAACTGCTCATAAGAATATTCTTTTTTATTCTCAACAATGAAGACTTTTCCGGCGAATACATTCGCGGCATCAGAAAGTATTTCAGAAAAGTTGTCATATTCTTCTATATTTTTAACAATTTTCATAAGCATCCACTTAGAATATTTCGGTCGTGTCCCCCATAGTGAAATACCAGTTTGCACCATCCAACATAGGCCTATATTTTTCTTGATCACAATTTAGTCTGCATATTAATGGCCGCGGCCTTACTGACTTAAATCCATTTTCTAATAAAATATCCCTATATATTGCGGCTCCTATCATCCAAGTGCTTACAACGTTAGTGTTATTATCAACAAAAAAAATGTCGCTTTGCCCCAGCAAGTAAGCAGCCACATCGCCCCTTCCCGACAATGAATAAATATCTACAATATGTCCTCTTAATATTTCCCCATCTTGATATAATTTCAAAATAACATAGCCTACCAAAATATTATTCTCGTACACACCAAAGGCGTGATATTTTTGATCCGGCCTCTCTAAATATCTCCAATTCAAGAAAGCGGCGTCTCTAATAACCGATATTTTATAATCATCCTTCCCTTGATCCCACAAAGCATCAACAGAATGGTCAAATTGCGTTATTGGTAAAAATTCAAAATCCGCAGAAACATTCTTTCCCCCAGACGGCCCGTCAACACGTGTTTCCTTTTCCAGTGTGTCAACCATAATCACATCGCTGTAGCCCATTAATTTTTTATGCAAATCATAGGCTAAATCATTAGGAAAACCATAAGAAAACGCCATATCTTTCGTTACAATATCCTCAAAAAGTTTATCCGCGACGAATTTAATAAGACCTTTGCCTTGATATTCAGGCAAAACCATTGACCCAATAGAATGCGACCCGAGCACGTCTTTACCTAACACCCTCAATCGATATGGAATGGCTGCAAAATGAACAATAATCTTCCCTTCATGCTCCATAAGATAAATAGTCGCATTACCCGCTGGATTATTGCCAGTGTGCTTCCAATACCAATTATCCAAATCCCGCTTATTCCAGGGGTCCGGAAACAAGATCCAATCCAGTTCTAAAATTTGATTCTCATCTCCTGGCTGATATGACCTGATTTTCATAAATCAATAACTCCTCTGCTATTCTTTTTGCACCCTGCCCATCAACTAATCTTATTCCAACATCCCTACAGCGTAGCCGTTCTTCTTTCGAATCAAGCTTGTTAAGCGCTCGGATCAACTTCTCTTCGACTCTGCCAAAATCCCCAATATATTCAATAAAACCTTCCCGGCTCCATCCCTCCAAATTTAATATCTGATTGTCTGATTGACAAAAGGCTATCGTCGGCACTCCAGATCTTGCAAGCTCGTAGAGAGTCTGCCCTCCTGAAGAAATCGCAATATCTGCCTGTGTCATGATTTCAGCCATTTTCCTCACGTCGGGATAATACACTAGATGCGTATTGATATCGGACACACTCTTGATCTCATTTATGTTGTCAAATCCGTTACCTATAATGATATCTTTTCTTAACGTCGGATACTGGTCTTTTAAAAACTTAACCATTTTAGGTATAATATTTTTAGGATCATTTCCCCCGGTTGTTATCATAACGCTTTCAATTGAATCACCCGGTTCTTTTAGCTCCATCTCCCAGAACAACTTTCTTAAAGGAGCATACCCGCATCCCAAAAGATATTGAACATCTTCCCTCTCTGGATATTTTAACGTTGTCGCATGAATACCACTATTAATGACGACACCTCTGGGATAATCCAATCTCTTATTATCATCAATATAAACCGGAACCCTTACCCGTTCAGATAACTCTCTATAAAAATTAAGATCCGCCAAGTAAGAATCGATAATGACAACATCAGCTTCTTCAATAAATTTAATACACTCCCACTTTTCATGGAGCCAATTACATGCCTGATAACTACCTTCCTTGAGTATCCTTCTTATACTTTCGTCGCCATTAACAACAAATGTCGGGATTACCCCTTTCTCCGCAAACGCCTGCACAATAGAACTGCATCTGATGATGTGCCCCAAACCGCCGATCGCACCACCTTCTGTTAAAAACAAGACTTTCATCCATTGACCTCTTGATCGCGCTCCAAGGATTTGATTAAACCTTCATTTCTCACGATGTTCATATTAAGCTCGTAAACATTTTCATGTTCGTCTAAATACGCCTTAACATCGTCTCCGGAAAAATTGAATATACTTTTTTTATGGAAATATTCAAAGACGGCCGTCACCACCTGAAAATCACTTTGTTCATCCACTGAAAATCTGTACCGGCCATCATTCGTTGTATTTTCCAACACTGATGTTTTGAACTCGTCCTGATGATTGAACACATAGAGCATGACATGTTCTCTTTCTGATGAGAGCTTTGCTTGCGCCCAAACTTTCTTTAAGGTATTCAATGTAAAGACCTCGCAATCCAGTCCTTCCGCAAAAGTGAGTCCGACTTTCACATAATCAAATTTTTCCTTCAAAAAAGCACCTATAACTTGGTCGCACACTTTAGGATCAACCAAAGGACAATCACCGGTAATTCTTACTATGCCATCGGGGTCGTACTGTTTTGCGACTTGACAAAATCTATCTAAGACGTCACTTTCGCTGCCTCGATAGACATCAAATCCACAGTTTTGCACATAATCAGCGAGTTCATTATTCTCTGATAAGTGTGACGTAGCCAATATGATCTTATCGATTCCTTTAGACAAAGATAATCTTGCAAGCAAATGGCCAATCATTGGCTTACCAAGAATTTTTTTCATTACCTTTCCGGGTAAACGGGTTGAAGACATTCTCGCTTGTACAATGGCTAAAATCATATTTTCACGTTAACCTTTTAAATCCCGAGTGACAAACGGGGCCGTCTAACATCTCCTCTAAAGCCCCGGATCTTACCGCTTCAGAAATCATTGCGAAAACGTCACCGGCGGCATCTAAATATTTATCGACAATCTCCTTTGTGTGCGCATAAGATACATAGATAGCATTAGTCGCCAAAAATCCTCTCTTTAACATCTCTTGTGTAAATATTGTTTTAATCACAAGCGGCTGATCTTCCTTGATCTCCATAACCGGTAGAGAAGCGATTCCGGCCATATCGATTTTTAAAGAACATTTCTTAAAAATATTTTTTAATTCATTCGACAAATAGTTCCCCGTCTCAACTATTTTCTGTGATACATTGTCCCGTTTAAATATCTTTATGGTTTCTAGCGCGGCCGCAAAACCTGTTCTCTCCGTCCAGAAAGTACTACTAATGAAGGTCGTCTGTGCCGCTTGCATAACATCACGCGTCCCGAGCACGCATGAAATAGGATAACCATTGCCCAGCGCCTTCCCAAGAATGATCATGTCCGGTATAATTCCATAAACCATATGCATTCCGCCCGTTGTAACCCTGAAGCCCGATGACACTTCATCAAACACAAAAACAGCACCGATTTCTTCACTGATCTTTCTGACCTCTTTTAAAAAATCTGGATCAACTTCTTTGTGCCTGCAGACTTCCATCATAACAACGCCGATGCTGTTTTTATTCTCTTCAACCAATTTCTTAAATCCTTGAATATCACCATAATTAAAAGGTATTGATGTGCTTATCAACCCTTCAGGAACGCCGCACGGATCTAATCCCGGAAGAAGCTGACCATTAAGATTTTCTTTATCAGCTAAATTCGAAGCCAGATACCAATCGCTCCATCCATGGTAACCACAAAAAGCAACCTTATCTTTCTTTGCGAAAGCTCGGGCGATGCGAACGGCGATCGCGCAGGCTTCACCACCTGTCTTGGCATATCTCACCATTTGGGCCCAGGGATGCAATTCAATTAATTTCTGAGCCAAATGGACTTCTTCATAACAATTAAGAGTCGACATATTCCCATCAGTAACAGCAGCTACAACAGCATTATTGATCTCGTCATTTGCATATCCCAATATGCATGAACCGATCCCCATAAGGCTCATATCATAATAATGTTGATCATCCAGATCCCAAACCTCAGCCCCTTTCGCTTTCTTATAATAGGAAGGCCATTTCTCCGGCAAAAACATTTCCCCCCGCTTTGATAAGAGCTGCGTTCCTCCCGGAATAATTTTTTTAGCTTCTCTATATAATTCTTGAGATTTTCCCATCAATATCATCCTCTAATGGCGGACAGAGTACTTCATCTTTCAACCCCATGGGCGTATAAACCGCTTTAAACATTTTTGCCTGCTCTAAATATTTTAGTGGAGTATAAAATCTCTCCCCTAAACGTAATTCATCTTGCACTCCCTTACCATCCTCATTCAATACCTTATTAATAATCAGTGTTCCTTCATTAACCGAAACTAAGATTTCATCTTCCATTTTTCTGTAGATAATGCCCTGTTGAAATGGATGAAATGACCCGTCATTATAATCAACTTGACACCCTTTCAAAAAAACTTTTTGCCCATTAATGAATGTCGCGGCTCCACCATAAGGAGCATCAAAGGCATTAATAAAAGTCTCAACATGTTCTAATAACCAGCTCCAATCAATAAAAGCGTGATTTTTTGTGTTTAGCCGCGGCCAATACATGCTGAGATATTCGGGTTGACCAACTACCTTAAAGTCATTTTTGGCCTTTACCTGAGACATAAACTCCTTAAAAAAGATAATACTTTTCTGATTATGATAATCAATGAAATCTTGAGGAATCTGGCACAACGCAGGATAAATAAACTCTTTATATTTAACGATATCACCATTATCAATGCCCGGAAAAACTTGATGAACAAGGCAATATCCTAATTTATTTTTTCCTAATATTTGCCAGGTAAACCCTCCTCCTCCTCTATTCTGAGGAAGCCTGGTTCCATGCATATTAATAAGTCTTCCGTTAAAGAGTTGAATAAATTGTTCTTTGAAAATCCAGGCGGCACCCAGACTTAAACCCAATGTTTTGTCGGTAATATTGCTCAAAACCTTCTTGTTAGTACTGATACCCTCTACCTCATAAAAATCGATACCATCTTTTATTAACAATTCTTTTAGAGTTCTCCCCCCTTCCCATTGTTCTTTTAAATGCCTTGGCGCGCTAAACACAACGACCTCATATCCACTATTACTTAATTGCTTTGCCACATCGCGTAAAAACAATCCGCCACCAAAAAGAATTACTTTATTAATGTCACCAAAATTTATTTTGATCATATTAGCCTTCTTTCAATTAACAGCCCATTTATAAGGTAAAAGAGTATTCTCGTTCTGGATTGCAATCGCGCTCAATTGCCCATACACGTTTCTGACTTGGCCAATCAAATTTAAGCTCACAACATTATTTTCAAAATGAGCTAAACAATCCACCCCAATAATAACTTTATCAATATGAGGGCTTAATAATACAAAATTTAAACAAAGCGCCTCGACAGAGATTTTTCGGATTTCCGCAATCTGCTGTAATTTTTCTAATTGCGGTCTTGCCTCTTGAAGTGATCCCGTCAAATGCTCCGAACTCAAGAAAGCCAATCCCTGCAGAAATACGGATCTCACCTGAATTTCAATTTCCCGTTCTTTCAACATGTCAAAATAACCTTCAAATCTCCGATCAAAAACGCTGTAAGGAATCTGTATAATGTCAAAATCTAATTCATTTTTTAATAAACATTCTAACTCGTCCGGAGAGTATAAAGAAAATCCTATTTTCTCTATCCGTCCATCATCTTTTAGGCGAACCAAACTATTCCAAATGTCATCGTTTATTAAAATATCCGAAAATTGATGCACTAAATATCCGTATATTCTTTTTAAACCTATCCTCCTGAGGCTTTCCTCTAAGCTTTCTTCAACTTTACCCAGGTTAAATAACTCCATAGAGGGTAATTTGGAAACAATTTTAAATTCACTTGGATTTTCTTTTAAATATTCACCAATAATCAACTCACTATCACCGTAGGAATAAGCTGTATCCAAATAACTTATGCCAACGTGATTGGCATGATCAAGGATTTCAAACACTTCCTTTTTTGATACTTTTCCCGTTGTGTTGGCTATCCCGTAATCTTGTCCGAATTGAACAGTTCCCAAACTAATCTTGGATATCATAAAGTTACTTCGCGATTTCTTTTATATCTTTGATTACTTTATTTACTTCCGCTTTTGCCATCATCGGATATAGCGGAATAGAAAGACAATTGCGATAATATCGTTCCATATTAGGAAAATTTCCCTCATTTGTTTTGAAACATTCTCTATAGTAGGGCTGTGTGTAAACAGGTATATAATGAACCTGTGTCTGAATCCCCTTATTTCTTAATTCAAGCATGACCTGCGCTCTAGACTTTCTGATTTTTTCAAAATCAAACTGAAGAACGTAAAGATGAAAATTACTATCACAATAATCTTTTTCTAATGGAGTTTTAAGCCACTCGATATTCTTAAATGTATCATTGTAAAGATCAACAATCTCCCTTCTTCGTTGACGAAAACCATCTAACTTCTTTAACTGAGAAATCCCTAACGCGCATTGAATTTCAGTAATACGGTAGTTGTATCCCAAACAATTTTGCTCATAATACCATGGATTTCTTAACGGCTTATCTCCGGTATACTTGCTTTGATCAACAGCATTCTCCTTATACAGCAGTTCATCAAAATCACTAGTGATCCCATGGGAGCGAAAATAACTTAATTTCCGGCGCAATTCTTTATTATTGGTTAAAACAGCCCCTCCTTCACCTGTCGTGATATGTTTGATAGGATGAAAACTCATAACCGTCATATCCGAATAAGCACAAGAGCCAACCTTTGTTTGTTTATAAGAAGATCCCAACGCATGGCAAGCATCTTCAATAATATAAATTTTATGTCCAAACTTTTTTTCATACGAATGTACGCAATCGTGAATGGCCTCCATATCACAGCTTTGTCCGGCAAAATGAACAAGAATGATCGCCCTAGTCTTTTTGTTAATCCTCTTTTCAATTCCCTGTAAAGAAATATTGTATGTTTCTGGATCAATATCGACAAAGACAGGCTTCCCCCCACAATAAACAACACAATTAACCGAGGCAACAAAAGTATTGGGAGGGACAATTACTTCATCACCATTGCTTATGCCCGCAGCTAAACAAGTAATATGTAACGCTGATGTTCCTGAATTGACAACAACACCTAAAGAAGCATCTGTTACCTGGCATAAAGCGGATTCAAACTCACGAATTCGGGGGCCCTGTGTAATCGCTTCTGATTTTAAGGTCTCAACAACAGAATTAATATCATCATCATCAATACACTGCTGGCCATAGGAAATAATACCCGATGCGGAAGGATAAATATTAATATGACGCCCGCTTGATTTTATTTTCTCAGGGACACCCTTTTTAAAATCTTCCACAAAACGTTCTATTGAATAAGATATCGGGGGAATATCTATCGAAAGATCTTTAGCTAATTTTCTAGTATTAAGGCTCAACTGTTTATTGCGTTTGGCTTTAAACTCAAATTCATCGATAGAAATTGGCTTGATCAGATTCTGTTTAAGATTTAACTGATTCGCGATCTCAGAAACAAATTCATATTTGGACATCGAAGAACTGCTGGCGCAGTTATAAATTCCTGATAAATTCTTTTTTATAGCTAAATCCAGAAGTTTTGCTAATTCAAATGTGTAAATCGAGGAAAAAAAACAATCCATAAACCCATACATTTCTCTATTTTGTGTCAACTCATGGATCACCCACTCTCCGAGGCTATATTTATTCTGAACATTCCATCCGAAGAAATTCGTTCTCAAAACCAAGGAATCCTTCTTTTTCAAGACTTCTTTTTCAGCTTGGCATTTTGTCGTTCCATAATGATTGAGTGGCTTAACCGGGTCCGCTTCAGAAAACGAATCCTTTTCTCCACTATAAACCAAATCCGTAGATATATAGACTAGCGTAATTCCAGCCCCATTCACATTTTCTATCAAATTCTGCGTTCCTAAAACATTGATACGCTGAGCATCTTCGGGGTGCTCTTCACACACATCCACATCAGCCTGGGCCGCACAATGGACAATGATTTCAGGGCTGAATTCACGGATAAGCCTGCTGACATCTTTGCCCGACGTAAGATCTATATTGATGGTCTCAATTCCTGCCATCTCAACTTTATGAGTATGATACACTCCTAATATGTTATAGGAATCTCTCATGAGATAGGCTAGATTACTTCCCAAAAGACCGCTAATTCCGGTAATTAACATCTTCTTTTTTTTCATTTTCTACTCCAACACGTTTTGCTTAAAATCATGATCCATTCGTTTCTGCTGTAGATACTTTTGCCATTTTCCGAAATTGCTGATTCTTTGATAAAAGTTCGTCGTATGCTCCCTGGTCAACAACCTTGCCATGACTCAACATATAAATAATATCGCACTCTTTAACCGTACTAAGCCTATGCGCAATAAGGATGATCGTTTTCTTGTGAGCCAAATTATGGATCGCCTCCAAAATAATATCTTCAGTGATTCCATCAAGGGCACTTGTCGCTTCATCAAAAACAAGCAACGACGGGCTGTGATACAATGCCCGGGCTATCCCCAAACGCTGCCTCTGTCCGCCGCTAAGCCGCACACCCCGTTCTCCAACCTCTGTTTCATAACCGTTTGGAAGTTCTTGAACAACAAAATCATGAATACTAGACAATCGAGCAGCGCGCTGTACAGCCTTGCGATCAATTTCTTCATCCGACACACCAAAAGCAATATTTCGAGTAACCGTATCATCACATAAATAAATATGCTGAGGAACATATCCAATATTGGCCTGCCACTGCCGTAGATTCTCTTGGTTAATGATTTGTCCATCAACAATAATCTCCCCTTGCTGAGGACGAAACAACCCAAGAAGAATATCCGTCAAGGTTGTTTTCCCTGCTCCAGAGCCGCCAACTAGACCGACCGTTGTATTCGCCTTAATTGTAATATTAAGGTTTCCAATAACTGGCTCTTGGGCCTTAGGGTATTGAAATGATACATTTTGAAACTTAATTTCTTTCGAGAACGAAAATTTCTGATCCCGGCGTATTAAATTTGTTTCCGGTTTCCCGGAACACGTCATATAATCCTGATAGACTACATTTAATGCGAATAAAGAAGAACGTATGTTGGCAATATCCTGATATATTTGCTGTAAGGTAGGCATGAGACGATACGCGGCAAACGCATACAAGCCAATAATTGGAACAACATTTTGATAATTATCTTGAATAACTACAATAAAAATGACAATAAACAACATCCCGCCAAAAACTAATATTTCAAAAGCGTAACGCGGCATTTGAAAAATAATATATTTCCAACAAAAGCAATCATTGCTCCTTTTGACTGAAGCAATAAACTTATCAATAAAGATCTCTTCCCTGTTTAAAACCTTTATATCCTTAATTCCACCAAAAGCCTCACTCAAAGCCTTATATATTTTTTTATTATGTTTTGTCATCTCAGCGCCAAGATGAGAAAGTGTCTTTCTAACCAAGCCGTACATAATGATATAACCTCCGCCAATAACAACAATGACAACAGAGGCGACAACGGGATTAACCACAACTAATAAAATGATTATTAGTAACGCCATCAAGGCCCTGGCAAACACCTGCAAACATGGAATAAGAATGCCGCTGACAATTTGCGCTATCTCCGATGCCAGGTAAGCGGTTAACTCAGAAGTATTCCGATTAAGGAAGAAAGCGTAGGGCTCATAAAGGTATTTCTCTAACAATAATTTTGATAGGGTGTACCGTTTTAAATAGGAAAACCTAATCAAAACTATAGAAATACCCGCACGTAAAAGATTATTAACAATCAGAAGAACAAATGCAGCAATCCCAAGGGCAACAAGAAAAGAGTCTTTGTTATTAAAATTAAAATAATTGTAAGCCCATTTCAATTGCGGATTTTCCTGAATAACATCAGGATTAGTCATAACATTTAGAAAAGGGAAAATAGATGCGATCCCCACCATGTCAAGTACAGCCATTATGACAACAGCTACAATCAACCAGTAAAGTTTTTTTCTCCCATTAAGAGAGAGTAAATGAAATATTTTCTGAAATGTTGTTGACGTTGCTTTCATCAGGAATAATTAATTAACATTAAGTGATTCGATAAACTTCTTGTTTTTTAGTTTAATCTTATTATTCACAAACTTTAACACCTTTCCCTGCCCAAACATCAGCATAAGCGCAATATATTTTTCTTCCCGGGATTGAATTAATTCGATTCCTTCGGACTCTGTCCAGCTTGGCATAAAATACCCATCGCCGTAAACAGGGCAAAAAGTCGGAGCTGGAGAAGATGTCAACGCAAAAGGGATATATCCTAATTTAAAAAGATATTGACAAACGTCATAGGCATTGGGTTGTCCATGGTAAAGCGGCAAATACTCTATTTCTGTCATAATCATTAGTGGTTGATAATCTCCCAATCCCCTTAAAATATTCAATTCGGAGCCTTGTGTATCCAGTTTTAAGAAATCAATCTCCGGAATCTTTAAATGAGAAAGTTCTTTTGAAATTGTAGAACATGGCACAACAGTTTCTCGAATAGTATCGTACAAAGAAACATAATCCGGATCCGGATTATAAAAATCTAAATATGGCCCTTGAGGCTTATAAACCGAAGAACCGTAAGGTAGGCGCGTTTCAAAAAGAGTAATTTCTCCGACTTTGTCGGATAAGGCTTTCTCAATAACCTTATAACCCTCTTTTCGTAAAAGCTCAGCTTCTTCTTTAGCGGGTTCACATAGGATCACGTTAAAGAAGCTTGAATATTTCTGAACGATATCAACCGGACCAGCGGATGCGCCTACATCCAAATGAGTCATTTTCCCGTTAAAAATTTTCGATATTAATCCTGAGTAATCATGCCGTAAGCAATAATCATCAAAGCGCCGATTGATATAACACTTTAATTCAAATCGAATTCTTGAAGCTTCAGACAGGAATATAATAACGTTCATCGTTTTTTCTAAGAAACAACGTACTATCTTCTTTGAAATTCGTAAAAACTTTCTAAATATAGTCACTTCCTCTGTAGATTTCTTTCTCACTTACTCTAGACCCCCTTAAATCCGTTACGGCAATGACCGCCGATTTGATAATATAGTAATTTCATCTATTTAATATCGATAGTTACGACAGACCCTTCTCTTGATGGCAAAAGCGCAGCATGTTTCCGCAAAAACTCTTTTCCAATTCGGGCATTAACAACAGCCCCTTCTTCACCATAAAGCTTTCCACAATCCAGTGTTACTGATCTAAAAAGCCCCTGCAGCCCTTCATCTTCTTCGCTGTATTTCAAGTTTCCATCACACTTTCTCAGCATTTCCCCAACTAAACTCTTAATTTCCTCTTCCGAATTCTCTATAATTTCAATATCCTCTTGATCATATCTGCTTTGAACAGCTGCCGTTCCTATTTTTGGAGAGAATAATTCATTAAAATTTAAAAAACGATCTTCCCTCTTGAACTTGCAAGCTCTGGGAATAAATAAATCAGCGCTTGTTAAATAATAAGCACAGCAAGTCGGCATAAAATTCGTTGCAACGATAGGGGTCCCAAAGGTTATTGCAAAAATGAACAATCCAGAAGATGTCCCTACAAAAAACCGGCTTTGGGCACATAAAAAGACATCCATCCAATCACTTTTTTCATCACTATGCGCATAATCAATAACTTTCGGCATTTCCGGCAAGGGCTCCATTGTAGAATCTCCCATACGGACAACCCATCCTCCAGCATCCGTGACCGCTTTAATAGCAGGTATATATGTCTGGATATTCGCATTACGGAAATTTTCTACCAAAGAATTTTTATCCTTCCATCCTCCTTCTCTCACGTGCAGGCAAACAAACCAATCGCCTTGCCGCATACCGAAAGATTTCAGGCATTGCCAACCACGCGCATAATCTTCATCCGAAATCGTTAAGATGGGCTTTCTTTTATCCTTGATCCATTGTTCCCGTATAATCCCGAGAGCTAAAAAACTTTTATACGTTTTTCCGTTAAGCGTCATATATGAGTTTAACGGAACTTCAAACCGTTTCTGCAGCGGAGAAAGCGTCCGAATTAACCTGGGATCAGAAATAATCGTAATATAACGACGCCAATAGTTCAGATAACACGGATTATTTACAGACGCCTTAGGATTAACAAGTAAGATCATTTTTTTGGAAGGACGTAATCCAAGTATCCCCGATTTCACATGAGTATCGAGAAACTCATAGGTACCGATGCTGCCCACAGCTAAAAACTCCGAGAGAAATTCGATTCCCAAATCGTCAAATTGATACGCCTTAGCGATGTCGCGCTGAACCTCCGCTGTTTTCTGAAGCACAGCATTCATCTTGTTTATTTCCCCGGTAAAGAAATACATCCCCTCTAAGATCCGGCTAGCCTCTATCCAGTCCTGCACATCGACCGGGACAGGATCACGGTCAGCTATGGTTTTAAAATATCTAATCACCAGATCCCCGGTTCTTTTAATTGCCAGTTCATCCGGATTTGCTTGTGTATAAAGTTTTTTCAGCCTTTTAATATTCTTTTTCCCGACAAAACCATATGCTTTCGGCCAATCAGCCTTAAGCCATACCGCTAACAGCGCGAATATGTTCATGAAAAGTAACCAAGATAGCTTTTTAACCTTTTTATATAAAACATGCAGACCGCCTTCACAGATTTGATTGATTTGACGATTAATAAATGAAATGTATTTCGTCACTTGTGGCCTTTCCAGTTTTCCGCAACCGTTTGTATACATTGCATTATTGGTGTACTTTTGTAACTAATTTCCCGTTTCAATCTATCTGTATTCAAACTTGTGTTTCTAGGACGTATGAACGGCTCCTTCAAATCATCTAATGATATCTTTTTGATCTTATCGCGGCTTATGTTCATTTGATCGGCCAAAGCTAAAGCTAGATCATGCCGGGACCATATCTCGGAAGAACCAACATTAACAACCCCTGTCACATTTTTCATTTGTAATTTTAAAACAGCATTCACAACATCCAAAACAAGCGTTGGGCAAAAGATCTGGTCATAAGCAGTCTGTATAATCTTGCCTGAATACAGCGCAGAAGCCATTTCATCAAGCAGGGTTCCGTCCCCTTTGTTAAGAGCAAATACTTTTGACAAACGAACAATGAGATATTCTTTACCGGAACAAATTTCTTTTATTTTTTGCTCAATTTCCGCTTTTTGTCTGCCGTATTCATTTAAAGGATTAGGCGGAAAGTTTTCATCATATAAACCAGAAATACCATCAAAAACCATGTCACTGGAGAAATATATTGGTTTAATATTTCTATCAACGAGTTTCCGTATAAGATTCACAACTCCTTCGACATTAATCTTTCTGGCTAATTCTCGCTCTTTTTCGCATATAGAAATTCCGGATAGCCCGGCAAAAATTAAAGCCTCTTGATAGAAAGATTCAAAAAGTTTTAAAGGCTCGATTTCTGGATAAGCCAGATCAAAATAAGAAAACCCCACTTCATCCGGATTCTCACAAGTACCAATGCAGTCAGAGTGGATTTTTCTATGTTCTGAGAGAAAATACCCCCCAAGGAATCCCGTTGCGCCAATAATAGCCGTTTTTGGTAAAGCTAAAGTTATACTCATAATCGTTTAAAAATAAAAGTTACCACTAAAATACACTCGGTTCTCTAGCAGGTAAGCCTAGCAATCCCTTATGCGCTCTTAAAAACTTAGCCCCAATAAGCCCAAAAGTCTTACACTCTTTTATGTTACCGACGATCTTTAGAAATCTTTGTTGAAGTTCTTTATCTTCTTCTGTTTCCTTCCATGTCCCCTGTAAGCGTTCTTCCATTTCCATAGCAACATCAATAATTTCTTCTGCAGAATTATCAATAACCTTTATGCCAGCTTTCTGATAAGCTTCTGTTGTACAATATTTTGCAACCTCCGAATTAAGTATCTCATCAAAAGTCAGCATGCGGTTCTCCTTCAATGACCAGAGTTTCTTAGGAATAAACATATGTTCGATAGTGGGTATAAATACAGCGCTAAGGGGAATATAATCTATCCAAACAACCGGGCGTCTAAATACAGTTGGCACATAAGCTAATCCGTCTGATCCAGCAAGAAAAAAACAACAATGGGCGCTTAAATACATATCGAGAAAATCTGTTCTGTGATTTGTTGCATAATCAATTATTCTGGGATTGTTTGTTTTTACTGCGCCTTCAACATGTCGTCCCATTCTGATCGCAAAATATCCTTTGCTAGCTAATTTCTCAGCGGCAGGGATATAATTGCAAATATCTGCATTTCGGTATGAATGATAATCCCAATTGACCTCCGGTTGATGCGTATTTAAATAGGATGCCTCACGCGCATGGAAACAGATAAAGGGATGATTATCTGATATACCTAACTTTTTAAGTTCTTCTTTACCGCTTTCATGCTCTTTTTGAGTAAAGCTTATATGAGGAGGTATTTTGCTATCTAAGTCACTATTCAACCGGTTTGATTCTGGAACAACATGTTTTTCCCAGCCAGGCAAGCGTTTATTGACTTTATCGACCCAAAAAGCAAGAGGATAAGTCGGGATAGCTCTTTCCACCATCTTTTTTATCTGATAATTGACAACTTTTCCTCTTTTAAAACAACAAATATCAAAATTTCGGGAGTCATCTACTCTCGAATCGCGCCGACTAACATACATATCAAAATGCGGTAAAATATGTCCGATTCTACTGAGATCCCAAACGCAAATCCTTACAATCACGAATGGATACAATATTCGCATCAATAAAACAAATGGCAACGCAATTGCTCCGATTATCACATTACCTATTTTTTTTAAAATCATCATAATATTTTTTTCGGATAAATGCCGACAGCGTTTACTATTATTATCCGCTCATGTTAACTGCCTGTACAGCCTTCCCTGCCTTAACTAAAGCGGTAATCTTTTCTGATAGCTGATGAGGTTGTAGGCCATATTTTTCCAATAGTGAATCTTGATCCCCATAAGCCTGAACAAAAGCATCCGGAAGTCCAAACCTATAAATTGGAGGAAGATCTGACGAAGTAAGATTATCCACGAGAAATTCTACACACGCGCTTCCCAGGCCCCCGATTAGCGTGTGTTCTTCAAGCGTTATCACCATCTTGGATTTTCTTACGTGCTCCACAATATCTTTGTCTAAAGGTTTAACAGTATGAACATGCAAAACGCCGCATTCTATTCTTTGCGCAGAAAGCAACTCGGCCGCCGATATCGCCCTATTTGTCATCGCCCCGTTAGCAATAATAAGGATATCCCCTTCCCGCATCAGAATAGCTTTCCCAATTTCAAAACCAGCATCATTCTTGCTTACGATCGGCTTACCATACTTTGCCATCCTGATATACATCGACCCAGGCCAACTGATCGTCAATGGCATGAGCCGGGTTACCTCATCCGCGTCACAAGGAACAACGACGGTCATGTTCGGAATCGCGCGCATGATAGCAACATCTTCAATCGCCGTGTGCGTGGGGCCAAGATGAGCGGTTGTTAAACCACCTCCCATTCCAATCACTCTAATGGGCCGATTCTGCAGACACGAATCAAGAGCAATTTGCTCATAACACCGTCTAGTATTAAAAGTTGCGTGGTTCAATATATAAGGTATGTATCCTTCAGCCGCCAACCCCGTTGCCATTCCAATAATGTTGGCTTCAGATATTCCCTCCATAAAGTATCGGCCCGGAATAACATCCTGAAAATCCAACCCCGGTGTTTGATCACCACAAATCAAAACTACGTTCGGATTTGCTTGCGCCATTTGATAAATCATCTTCATGCATGCTCGAAGCATTAATAGTCCTCCAGAACCGAATACATACGATTCATCAAATCATCATCGATTTTACTTTTCCAATGCCATTGGGCGCTTCCTTCCGCAAAGGGAAATCCCTTTCCCTTGACCGTATGGCAAATAATAGCCGTTGGCCTTTCAACCGACTTTTCAAAAGCGCGTTTAAGCTCATTAACATCATGGCCATTGACCTCAACAGGATCAAATCCAAAACTTCTCCATTTGTCAGATAATGATTCAAGACACGTGATCTCATTGGTAGAACCGGCAAGCTGGACTTTGTTATAATCCACAATCGCGACAAGATTAGATAAATTATGCTTAGAAGCACTTAAAGCCGCCTCCCAAACGGAACCCTCTCCGAGCTCTCCATCCCCCAGTAATACATAAACCTTGTTTTTCCTATTTTTCATTAAAGCCGCCAGGGCCATGCCAACTCCGACAGACAAGCCATGGCCCAGAGCGCCTGTCGTTACTTCGATTCCCGGCACGATAATTTCGCAGCATCCGCCAAGCCGTGAATCCTTCATGCTGTACGTTTTTAACTCTTCAACAGGAAAAAATCCTTTATCCACCAAGACCGCGTAGAGCCCGAGACATCCATGACCTTTGCTAAGTATAAACCGATCCCGTCGATCCCAAGCGGGTTCATCGGCCTTATATTTCATAATGTGATCATAGAGAACCCGGACGATTTCGATCAATGACATCGCTGATCCAAAATGGCCTTTGCGCGGCCCTTGCAGCCCTTGCAAAACAAGTCCCCGAAGGTATTTCGACCTTTCATCAAGCTTAATTTTTATTGCCTCTTCAGCTAATTCCGCTGTGACATTGGACATAAGGAAATTCCTTATAAGATTCATGAATCGACTTCATTAAATTCCTCACACGTTTAAGCTGTTGATCCCTTTGCGCATCCGCGCTTGATGCCAGAAGCTGATACCCCGGCTGGAACGGATTAAGCATGATCATGCACCATTTCAATCCGAACAGCGGATACAACAGCTTAAGCCTTGTCACAAACATTTCATCTTTTTCGAAAATCTTAACAAGGCTTGAACGCAATGCCTGCTTCTTTTCTTCATCTAATACCATCCCCGGATGTTGAAGAGTATCGGCGACCAATTTAACCGGATCATCCCAACCAAAGAACTCAAAATCTAGAAAATAGAGCTTATCATCTTTTCTCAAGACATTGTGACAGCCAACATCTACAAGGCTAAGCGTTTGTTGTTTGAAAGAAATATTTTCTGAGAAATTTAACCCTGAATGCTTATATTGCTTTTGGCTCCAGTCGGAAATTTCATTGAACACAGGGATAAACCCTTCATCAATAAATGCGCGTAATTCCGGATATTGATCTTTCGAAGCGTCCAATCTGCTTAACCGCAAACTTATCTGCCTGACAATCTCGCTTCCGTTTAAACACGCTTCTGTTGCGTGTCTAATATCCTGACCGGACTGTTTTTCAGCGACATCATCCACCACCTGAATAAACGCGGCCAATTCACCTATTTCATTAATGCCAAAGTCGTCAACCGGCTTGCCCTCAATCCATTCCATCAAGACGCAATTATTTGTTTTATCTTCTGCAACAACGCGGGGAGTCGCTTCTATGCCGTTCTCAGAAAACAAACGTAATGCCGTTGTCTCCGCCTCAAACCTCTCTCTCTTGCCCTCCTTGTCCGGCCGGAAAAACTTCAAAGCAAAGACGTTTCTGTCATTTTCTACCTTATAAATACGGCTGTTTCTTCCACCTTCAATCGGGGAAACATTCAAAGCCGTTGTTCCACAAAGAGAACCGGCAATGTCTTTAACATATTGATCGTTGTTTTCTGTACTACGCATATTAGAACACCAATTCTTCTATTTCACTCCAATGACGGCACACTTTAAATGACCCGTCATCACAATGCTCATTATTACTGGAAAACAATATCCTGGTAACATTTTTGGGGAATTCCGGCTCCAATAAAACATCTTTTAAATCATCAATAAAATGCGTGCATTGAAGCTCATTGATGCGACGAAGCTTATTCTCCCGGGGATTTTCGAAGAATATCTTATTCTCGTCTAAACATGGCTTCCCTAAATCCAAAAACCCTTTAACCTTAAACCAATTCAGAGAAACTTCTCTTAAATTTATTTTCTCCTCTAACGTTTCGGCATATTCTGTCTTATGACTGACTACAAAAACAGGAATATTCTCAGACGCACATCTTTTAATAAATTCCATAACGCCGTCAAAAGGCATTGCGTCATTTATAAACTTTCCATAAACTAAACCTTGTAATTTCCTCCATTTTATTTCCCCATCAGGCAATTCTCTGACCGCATCACGTACCTGCTGCTTTGTCTTTTTAGTATTAACCTTTATCCAACCAAGATTACACGCCTGTTTTGTGAAAATGTCGCTATAGTCTATGATTGTATTGTCAAAATCAATTCCAATTCTCATAACACTCTTCTAGACTCTTCCACCGCTTACCGAAACAACTGAACCCGCGGCAAAAGAAGCTTCATCTGAGGCTAAAAACACCACAAATGATGATATTTCCTCAGCATCCGCAAAACGGCCTATCGGATAATGTTGATTTAAGAATTCATCAACAAGCTGTGGGTTTTCATCCTTTAACTTATCCCAATATTTACCTTCTGATAAAACCGCACCTGGCATAACACCAGTTACAACCACATTATCCTTTGCCATCTCCCGCCCTAAACCCCTTATATAGGCATTAAGATATGCTTTTGCCGCCGCATATGGAAGAGCGCCTCCAAAAGGTTCAACTAAAGGCTCTCCTAATTCTGCTGAAATTGAAGAAACATGAACTACCCGTCCCCAACCTTGTTTTTTCATCTCCGGCACCAAAACAGCGTTCATCTCAATGGCTATTCCAACATTAAACTGCCAAACAGCGTTGTAATCTTCAACTTTTCCTAAAGGATTTTTTTCTCCAAGCGCGCCTCCGACGTTATGCACAACAATATCAACCTTCTTATGTTTAACGATCATCTCTCGCGCAACTCTTGTAGGCTCTCCACCATCTCTTAAATCTGAAACAATATATTCATGGCCTTTGATCGCGCCGCCTAATTCATCTATTTCTTTTTTCAATCTTTCTTCATTACGGGAAACTATAGATACTTTTGCCCCTTCATTTGAGAAGTCTTTAGCAATAGCGGCACCGATGCCTTTGCTGCCTCCAGTAATCAAAACTCTTTTTCCTTTAATCCCTAAATCCATAAGAACACCCTTTGTTATTTTTTAAAACTTTACAACACAACGACCTGAAACATCGCCTCTCATCTTTTCTATCGCGTCATTAATATTCTCAAAATCCCCTACATAGGAAACTAATTTCTCAAGTCGCAATTTACCTTCGTTTTGAAGTTTAAAATATTCTGGTATCGCTTCATCAGGATAAGTTCCTCCGCCAAGTGTCCCGATAATATTTCTTTCATGCATGACAGCGTGAGCTTCAACTTTCATTTGTGCCCCTTTTGGCGGAACTCCGACAATATAGCATTCTCCTGGAATTGAAGTCATCTCAACGCCTTCTTCAAGAACTTTTATAATACCGACACAAACAAAAACTTTACTAACTCCTTTTCCCTCTGTCATTTCTAAGACACGCTTTAAGGCATCCTCTTTACCTGGATTAATAATGTCTGTTGCTCCAAACTCCTTTGCCATATCCAGAGCTTTTTCATTAACATCAATGGCAATAAGCTTCTTGGGCTTCTTTGAATTAGCTGCCTGAACAGCGCATAATCCTATTCCCCCGCACCCGTAAATAACAACCGTATCGTCCGATTCCACTTTCGCTTCATTCAAAATAACTCCGACGCCTGTCGTCACAACACAACCAAATAAAGCGGCGACTATAGGATCGCTTTTCTGTGGAATGACGGTTAGACGATTTTCAGAAACAACGGCATATTCATTAAAAGTAGTCACCCATCCAGAATTGACTCGAATTCTATTTCTATAATACAGTGGTGTCTCAGACTGAATACCGCTTCCTTTTCTCCAATGCAAAACCACAAGATCGCCTTTTTTAGTCTTTGTGACTTTAGACCCGATATCCATGACCTCCGCGCTTCCTTCATGACCTAAAAGATGCGGAATAAAAGCGTCCGGAGCCTTACCGTCAATCTCATCAGTTTGTTTTCCACAAATACCGCTATATTTCATTTTCACCAAAATTTGTCCGTCTAAAAGAGGACCTTTAAACTCGATATTATCGATAACAAGCGGTTTGCCGATTTCCGTAAGAATAGCCGCTTTAAAAACTAATGGATAATTCATCTGTATTTTCTTCCCTTTCTATGTCAAGACAATCCCAAAAATATTGTTTAATTTATCCGTATTTAAATTTTGCCTTAAAGGTTTTGCGTTTCCTTCTACAGGTATAATTTTATCTTTCCAGTCTACCCCTAATTCATCACACAAAGCACAAAGCCTGTCATAATAATTCATCATCTTAGTTCCGACATGATACGTGCCGTAATTCGTATCACCAATAAAAACCTCAAATACATGGAGAAGCTCTTCAATCCTTAAAAAACATCTTTCGACATTCTTAAACACGGTCACCTCTTTACCCGATTCAAGATCAATAATCGCTTTGTCTATGAACGACCCTCGGCCAGTTTTAGTAGAAATACTTGTAGGCTGTCCTAGGGAATGAACTATGGGAAGCCTTACAATATGAAACTTATCCGTCTTTTTCTTAATAATTTCTTCACATTGATATTTCAGCTCAGCATAAAGCCATAACGGTTTAACTTCAGATGCTTCATCCGGGTTTGGATCAGAACCATCAAAAACTTTATCTGTCGATGGAAAAATAATGTGAGCATCATCAGATAAATTATCCACAATGTTCTGTGTTATCCCCATGTTCGCTTCCTTTGCCTGTTCAGGATTTTCCTCATTTCTTTTTGGAGACAAAAAAGCCGCGAAGTGGAACACTGTGGCAGGTTTAAATTTATCAAAGATTTCTTTTACTCTTTTTCCGTCTCTTAAATCCGCTTCGATAAAGTTCTCATCATTAAGGCCTTCTCTCAAATTAAAAACAACACCTGTTGGGTTGTGGTGTTTTAATTTTTCAAAAAGGCCTCCCCCTATAAATCCTCCCGCTCCTGTTATCAATATTTTCTCAGAATTCATTCTCTTTACCCTGCCTTATACAGTTTATTAACATCTTTGCTATTTACACCATTTAAAGCAAAACTGATTAGCTGATTTGTCCTGCCGGCAGATTTTGCACATAGTCTCCCCCGTGCACGGTAATACCGAATTTGCCGATACATTTATCCACCAGCTCAAAAAAATTATAGGACGATTCTGTGTCTTTGTAATAAGCCCGCGGAATGCCATGCAAATCTATCCGATTGCGGACATTCGCTCTTCCCGCTTCTTTAAAACCTAGATCAATAAGAAGCTCATCATAATTAATTTGGTGTCGTAACGGTTTCAATTTAGAACTGTCCCTTATATAGAAATACCCGCCCTTCTTGAGTGCCCGTGAACAATGGGATATGAGCCACATAATTCCTGAGAACGTAACTTCGTTTAAAACCCACGTTGCCGTGACAAGATCAATAGAATTATCATCGATCATTCCAAAATGCCACGAAGGAACATGTTTTATTTTGTATTGACCGAAACTGTTGACTAATGCCTTCATTTGAGAATTATTCAAATTGAAATTTTCACATTCCACCAGATCCAGATAAACAGGATTTCCCTCTGATAAAAACCTGTAAAAATCCCTTTGAACGGCATATGTGTGGGACACCGCCTCGATAGAATAAAAGCATGAGTCAAAACCCTTCAGGCTGTAGACCGCATGGCTTCCGATTCCGGATCCGATATCAAGATGATTAATACCCTTCTTTTTCATATCCGGACATAGACTGCATATTATCGAATAATCTTGTGCCCTTACTAGCGCAGAGCTTTCAATATAAGCTTTTGGGTCTAGGTCAACAGCAGGCTCAAAAGGAACCAAATTATTATAGAGACGCCGGATAACACCCTCAATATATTGCCGCATTTGGTCATAATCCTCTGTTTTTATTGAATCAGGCAGAGGGTATTGTTCATAAAACAGAGACAAATACTGTAACAAACCTCTGACACCCGTAAACGCCCCTAAATTCGCTGTAAGATCACCGTCTACCCATTCAAAAGGATTACCGATACGATGCTGCCTGTCAGCATAAATCCATCCTTGATCAGATATTGCTTTTTTTAATGATTTTCTTATATCATCCATTTTCAATCCCCCTTAATATTGAAATTTTGTTTCACCGAAAAGATGGAAAAACGCGCACCCCTTATTTAATTAACAGTTAGATTTTTTAATATCTTAGTGATTTCTTCAGAATAAATACGATGCCCTTCATCATTGAAATGTAAATTCTTGACGTGTAAAAATAATTTCTTTGAAGCCGCACGAAGAGCAGGGGTCATGTCAAAATATTCGATTTTTAAACTGTCTGCCAATTTATGCAGAATTTCTGCATTTGCAAGTTCCCGGCTTGCTGCAACTTTACAGCCCCTGCAATAAATGCCTTTCATTGTTTATCCATTTTGCCATGTAAATTGCCCCCGCGAAAAGATTAAATAAACTCCAAATGCTCCTGATCAGCATTTAAATAATCCAGAACCAATTCATTCTTGATATTTGAAACACAGTGATGATTACAAACCTTTGAAGGGTTTATCTTGAAAAAATTCTTCTTATCGGAAAACCAGAAATCTTTAAATCGCTGATTCTTAATGGACCCTAGCAGTCCCTCATCAAGATTGTAGGCCTTGTCCTGACAAGAATATACATTTAAGTCCGCCCCTATAACCGTCAAACTCTGAAGATACGGACACCATGTGTAGTCTTTAACAAACTTTTCCTCAACATCATGATAAGCATCAAATATTTGCAATTTGTCCTGCGGGTTATCCTTCTGAAATTTCTGCAGTTGTTCTTTGACACTGCCAAAAAACGGTTTATGATATTCATTCGTTTCCCGTCCATCATTACTGACAATGCATGGTGAAACTTTTATACTATCGACCCTAATATCTCTTAACTTTTGCAACATATCATAAACACGCGATTGATTATCCTTGTCAACAATATAACTGACTCCAAGCAAGCAGTCTCCCCCATAAGATTTAAAATCTTTCATATTCTGGACAACCTTATCAAACTCTGATTCTTTTACCCCTCGATATTTTGCATAACTTGGGCCATCCCACCCATCCATTGAAACCCTTACCCATTTGGCATGATGCGCAAAAACTTCAGCAACTTCCCCTTTCATCCTCGCCCCGTTTGTTAAAGAGGCGAATTTAACAGGAGTTTGCGATAATCGTTTTGCTGTTTTTAATAAATGAGGGTAACAAAACGGTTCTCCGCCTCCGCTAAACGTAACAGCCTTCACATCCATTTCGATGATATCGTCGACAATCTCCATCATCTTTTCTTCAGGGATATGGTCTTTTTCAACCATATCCTGACCCAGCTGTATGCCCTCTTTCTTATAGGAGCAATACCAACAATTATGATTACATACATTCGTCGGCTTAATACGTATCTGAACGGGTGATTTTATTTCCTTTTCACTCGCAGGCAATCCATCAATCTTGTCCTTAAAGTGAAATATTTTCATGTTTGTATATAAAAGCCCCATTCTATTCCTCACTCAACTATTCAGATTTCATAAGATTGTTATTTTGCAATAAACCAATAATAATCTTTTGTATAAGAAGCCTCTTTGAAGAGACTAACCCAGTCATCTGTATGCATGTAGGTTTCTGCCGTTAAATTCCACTTGAGCATACTTTCCTTTTCCGCGTCACCGCGCCAGGCATCAACGGTGAGAAACCCATGTGCACGGGAAACGCGGTCAAGCTCCTTCAATGCCTGCTTGCATTCTTCCCGCACTAAGTTATGAACCGTGTTAACGCATATGGCCAGATCAAAAGAGTTATCTTCAAAAGGCAACTCCTTGGCATTTCCAATTCGAATAAAAGGTTTCATGTCTTCGAGAGCATGATCCTTGGCATATTGGGATATATCAATACCCTCAATATGAGCCTCAGGCATTAAGGTTTTAAAATCATGCATCATGAATCCTTTAGCGCAACCCACATCTAATATTCTTGCGTCACTGGGCAAATCATAGTGATCACGAAAACGTTTAACCGTATCTTTCCAAAACCGTTCGTTATAGGAATACCCTCCATACCCATACATACGATCCCCGTCAAAATATTCTTTTCCATATTGCTTGGCAATACGCTTATTTTCATCTGTAGCTAACGTCCCCCTCTCATCAATCGGACGTTTTGATTTTGGATATAGATCTAATAAATTAATTTCTTTTCCCATTTCAATTCTCCCGTCATTCTCATCATTTACCATTGAGATAAAATGATAAGGCTAGCCACAAAATTTCTGTTTCTGGCAGCCTCGCTTTTTAAAACGGCCCCTGAAAAACTTCTTCTTTTTCCTCTTCGACTAATACAGATTCCTTGGAAATGCCTAAAGCCTTTAAAGCTTTCGCGTAAATATCCGTCGCTGTTGGATAAAAAGCTTTCTCAAGCGCAACGCTGGTTGGAACCGGAATATCCGGCCAAGTTACTCTTTGGGGAGAAGCCTTGAGATGTTCATGGCAATTTTCTGCCGCGATCGCGACGATCTCACCGGAAACGCTGCAGTTCCTCCAGTCTCCATCGGCAACAACAAGTCTTCCGGTCTTTTTGACAGACTCAATAACTGTTGAGGTATCCAGCGGGCGCAAACTGCGCAGATCAATAATCTCGCACGAAACTCCGTCCTTTTGTAGCGCTTTAGCTGCTTTTTTCGCCTCTAAGACCATCTGCGATATTGCTACAATGGTAACATCACCGCCTTCACAAAGAACCTCCGCTTTCCCTATGGGAGTACGATAAACACCTTCCGGAACATCGCCTTCTTCATTATGAAGTTTCCTGTGTTCAATAAAAATAACAGGGGCGTCATCTTCTATGCTAGATATTAACAGTCCTTTCGCGTCCTTCGGCGTTGCGGGAGCCACAACCTTGAGCCCCGGAATATGGGAAAAAAGCGCGTGCATACTTTGCGAATGCTGCGGCCCTTGCCCCCAACCCTTGCCAACAATAACACGAATGACAATTGGGATCTTCTGAGCTCCGCCAAACATGATCTGCCATTTTGAAGCATGATTAATGATCTGATCCAATGCCAACAGCACAAAATCTACTCTCTGATTAACCATAATAGGACGTAACTCTTGCATCGCGGCGCCTATCAACATCCCTACGGTCCCATTTTCACAAGCAGGAGTGTCAAAAACACGTTTTTTTCCAAATTCCTCGATTAACCCTGATGTTGTCCCAAAAACACCCTTGGGATCAGGAACTCCCAAGCCACAAATAAAAACGTCTTTATTGTTTCGCATCATCACAGCCTGAGCGTCTCTTATGGCGTCATAATACTTCATTCGTCATGAGCTCCTCTCGCGGAAAAGGGGACTGACGCGCGAATTCAATAGCTTCATCAATCTCCTTTGCGTATCTCTTAATTAATGATTCATTTTCTTCTTGCGACAACAAATCAACATATTTCTTTACAGGGCACTTAGCCATCCACTCACCCAATTCGGCCTTTGTTCTGTAGCCTAAATCATAATCGTAATTGGGCCCGACATGTTCGCGCCATCGATACGTCATAGCCTCAATAAGAGCCGGCCCTCTCCCTTCTCTTGCGCCAGCAATCGCCTCTGATACAACTTCATAAACTTTGACAACATCATTCCCGTCAACACGAATACCCTGCATTCCATAAGATTCAGCCCGTTTAAATATTTTCACTGGAGGCTGCCGGTCTTTTAACAGTGTTGATGTCGAATAGAGATTGTTTTCGCAAACAAAAATAACCGGTAATTTCTTTAACGAGGCCCAATTCAAGCTTTCATGAAAAACGCCTTCTTCAATCGCCGCGTCACCAAAAACTGATACAGCAACCCTGGATTCATCTTTTATCTGAAAAGCAAGCGCGCATCCCACTGCATGAGGAATGGTTCCTCCTAAAATGGAAGAGGAACCCATAACGCCCTTTCGGACATCCACCAAATGCATGGACCCTCCCCATCCTTTGGAACATCCTGTTTCTTTGCCAAAAAGTTCCGCCATCATTGCCTTTAAATCTCCCCCTTTGGCAATATACATCCCGTGCGACCGATGAGAAGCTCCAACCACATCACCCTCTATCATGGCATTGGCAACTCCTACAGCAACGGCTTCCTGACCCGTGTACAAATGCGTTGGTGTTTTCATCTCATTGGCATCGTGATAAATAGCCGCGATCCGTTCTTCAATCATCCGCAGTCTTAACATTTCCGAATAAAGCTTCTTTTTAAGCGTAGTTGTTATCTTCAATTGAGAGCCCCTTCTTTCGGGGTATCTTGCTTCAATGTCTTGACATTGAAGTACCTGGAATTTTCTAATGAGTTTTCAAATTTGTCCGCCTCAAAGGCCTTAATCAAATCTTTGACAGCATCTTCGATCGTATGTTTTGGCGCAAAATTTAATTCTCTTTTAATTTTTTCCGAAGAAATCCGGTATGAACGGATATCATCCGAAGGAGTTGTCTCAATCGTCGGTTCTTCTCTATCCGGAAATGCCTGCTTTACCTCTTTTTTCACAATCTCCGCGATATCAGAAATACTTCTATTTTGATAACCCGCGTTGTATATGTTTCCGGCTATTTTTTCTTTGGGCAATTCGAGAAGCATAACATAAAGATCCGTAATATCTTCGATGTGAATATTCGGACGTTCCTGCTTCCCTCCAAAGACCTTTATGTGATTATTGTTATAGGCGTGATTTGTTAAGATATTAACCGAAAGATCGAATCTCTGACGGGGAGAATAACCGCAGACCGTAGCCGGACGGATTGTTACTGTAGTGAAATGTTCTGATTGATATTTTGAAAGAATCGGCTCACAGAGCCCCTTGTATTTATTGTAATCCGTAATAGGCAGTAACGGGTGGTCTTCTGTAACTTGTTCGGCGTCGCTTACGCCATACACACTACAAGTCGAAGCGTAAATAAAGCGTTTAACGTTATTCTCCTTGCTAATCCTGACAAGAGGTTCAAAGGCGTCGAAATTAACTTTTCGGCTTAAACCGGGATCAAGCTCAAAAGTAGGGTCGTTAGAAATGCAAGCAAGATGAATAACAGACTCGCATCCGTTTAGAGATTCTTTAAGTAAATTTTGATCGCATATATCCCCTTTAATTTCCTCAAGATGAGATTTATCCTCTACTCCATCAAAAACATCTTCACCATAAGTATATAAATCCAAAACTTTAACGTGATATCCTTGATTTAATAATTTCGGGATAAGGATCGCGCCAACATATCCTGCCCCGCCGGTCACTAAAACTGCTCTTTTCATTTCCATAAATCTAGCCTCTCTATGATTAATTTGTCGTAATGGATTCTAACTTTTCCGCGTTTTGTCCGCTCCCCCTATGCGGCCCGCTCTGATTGATGACGTCAATCAGGCTATGACAAATCGCGTGATGAACGATCTCCACAAACCCATAATTATGCGAAGGTACATAAAAATTGATATCCCCTAATTGGCTTAGCGGATTATCGGTATTAAACCCGGATAATGTGATAATTGAGACTCCCTTTTTCCGCGCGGCAATAGTAGCTTTTAAAATATTTTCGGACTGGCCCGAACTGCTGATAGCAATAAGTATGTCCCCGGGATCAGCAAACATCTCAATTGGCTTTTCAAAAACATGAGGATATCCGTAATCATTGGAGACGCATGTTAAACCGGCGGGGTCGTTAAACGCCACCGCCCGGATCCCGTTTGTTTTCCAGAAATCCGTCGCCATATGGCTTGCGATGGCAGCGCTCGCGCCGTTTCCAACAAACATCATCTTTTTCCCGGCGCTGGACATCTCCAGGATTTTATTCGCCGTAAGCTCCATCGCTTCTTCAAGAGGACATTGCCCCTTCTCTTGAATCTTGACAGAAACACTGTCTAAAACGCTTTTCAGCGAACTAAAGTATTTCTCAAAATTCTTTTTCATTTCAATAACCTCGTTATAAATTTAATTAAATCCACCGAATGAACAGGTTCACGGTTACACACAATTTGGACAGCCAGGGAGCCTGCCGCGTTCCCGATAAAGGAAACCAGGTCTTGGGACATTCCTGCGGCAAAACAGGGAGCAACAAATGCAAAAAAAGCATCTCCCGCGCCAATAGCATCGACGACATTACTGGAAAAAGCAGGCGTCTCATGATATCCATGATCTTTCGAATAACAAATGGATCCGTACGGGCCGCGTGTAGCTATGATGTGTTCACATCCAACCTTTTGAAGAATATTTTTTGAAAGCTCACGAATATCGCCAAACTTATCATGCGCGGCAAAACGAAGTTCCATTTCATCGATACAAACACAATTCGCCCGGGGGTATTTTGTAACAAGATTGAATCCGGCGTTAGCACCGTTTGTCTGCGCATTGACAGCCAAGTATTTTGCCTTCGCTGTAATTAACTCAACAATTTTCTTTGTCATTAATCCATGCCCGAAATCAGAGACAATAACCGCATCATACTGGCCGATAATTTTTTCAAGATGTTTTAAAACTCTTGTCTCTTCCCGCGTTTCAATATCATCGTCCTTTATAAAGCAGATCTCAAAGAGCTTCTGATTGCTCCATTTGCTCACATACCTCCGTTTAACAGTCGTCCCCAGCTTTTTCCGGTAAAAGAAAATAGGGTTAATATTGGGGCTTAACTTACTCTGAATAAAATCCTGAAACGTTTCCTTTTCTCCTAAGACGGTAAGCAAATCAACATGATCACACACACTTGCCACATTATTCGCCGTGGCCATGGCCCCTCCTGCGAATATTTCTTCAGAATCATAACGATTGACAACCAACTCCGCCTTGGAAGACTTCCCCATGGGAAGACAGTAATGATATTCATCAATGATCGCATCACCTATAACCAATGTTTTGAGTTTCTTTAAGTTATTAATTGAGCTAACGATCGAATCAATAGAATATCTTTTTGTTATTGCCCTCAGATATTTAACCGTTCTTGGGGGGAAAACATCAAGATGCCCATTAATAATACTGGAAGAACTAAATGTAACATCATCGGTAAAAGCCAACCTCCCACCAACAAACTTGATCGCTTCTTCTTCATCATAAATTTTCCCCGTTACATCTTTATCTTTCGCTTTATATTCAACACCTTTCGCGTAAACATCAGGCTTTATCATCTTAATAAAATCGATCGCTGTCGGAGAATCAACAACAGATACATAGTCAACTATATCCAAGGATGCCAACATTTCTATCCTCAAACGCTCATTAAAAACCGGCCTTCCCGGCCCCCTTTTCACGTATCTATCTTTGGTAGTAGAAACAATGAGAATATCCCCTTCCTTCTTCGCTAAGCTAAAGTGCCGGATATGTCCCACGTGAACAATATCAAACACGCCATGACAAAGAACAACTTTCTTATCCTTTTTTTTCAACGTTGCTATTGTCCGTGCTAATGCATCTGGTGTCTTTATTTTATTTCTCACTTTTTGATTCATCGCTAACCTCTTTACAAATATTGAAACCAATCCTCTGTGGCTTTCTCAATAGTTTCCGGTGTCCAAACAGGAGCCTCTCTCCAGCAATCGATGTGTTCAAGAATTTTTTGAACCCCTTCTTCAAATAAAATTTTTGGTTCCCATCCAAGAATAGATTTTATTTTTGAAATATCCGCCCACGTGCAATCAGGCTCTCCTGGCCTTTTGGGAATATACACCTTTTCCCCCTCAAGTAGGGAGACAAGCTTATTAACGCTTTGCGGAGCTCCTGTTCCGACATTAAATACTTCATTCTTAACATCAGACAATCCCGCGCAAACAAAAGCATCGGCCACATCTGTCACATAGGTAAAATCACGTGTTTGCTCGCCATCGCCAACAACTGTAAACGGTTTATTGTCAATTTTCTGCGCTAAAAATACACCGAAAACCGCCCCGTAAGTACCGGATGTGCGTGAGCGCGGCCCATACACATTAAACAACCGCAGAGAAACAACTGGCATCTTGTAAATCTTTCCCCAATGCAAAGCTGTTCGCTCGCCCAAATATTTTGTTAACGCATAAGGATATTGAGTGTCTATCGGCGCCTTCTCATTTGTAGGATAGAAACCTTTGGGAGGAATGCCATAACAGGAAGACGACGCGGTATAAACCAGCTTTTTAACACCAGACAAACGCGCCGCCTCAACAACATTCATAGTCCCAAGGACATTCGAAGCATAATAACCCCTCGGATTGACAATGGACGGGACAATATCCGCCAATGCCGCCATATGAAAAACAATATCTTTTCCCTTAAAAAGTGGGAGAATCTTATCGAATTCTGTAATATCCGTTTCAACAAGTTCGACCTGGTCGCTGCCTTCTAAATGAGAAAGATTTTCCTTTCTTCCCGTCGATAAGTTATCAATAACCGTAACCTTATGATTATCTCTTAAAAGCCGGTCGACCAGATGGCTCCCGATAAAACCTGCCCCGCCTGTTACAATAATTTCTTTTTTGTCCATAATCCCGCCTGTTTTTAAGTTTATTCCGGCACGTCATTCATAGACCATCGAGAATTTTCGATAGAATAATCATCCGTGATTTTCTCAACAAGTATTTTTAGGTCTTCGATCGACAGCCATTCTGTATTTGTATCTGACGTATATTTAAACCCTTCCGAACAATCCCGGCCTTTATCTTTCCCCAAATGATTTAATAGTCCGTTTCTCAGATTGAAATTATTCTGAACGATGAAACATTCCTTAAACTCGATGGCATTACGAGCTTCATCCTCACTAATTAAAACCTCATTAATTTTCTCACCCGGACGGCTTCCAACGATTTCATGCTTGCATTCAGAAGCGATCGCTTTGGCCAAATCCACTATCCTCATTGATGGAATCCTGGGAACAAAGACCTCTCCCCCTTTGGACCGCGCCAGACATGTTATGACAAAATGGACCGCCTGGTCCAAGGTAATCCAGAATCGCGTCATTTTCTCATCTGTAATCGGCAAAACACCTGTTTTCGCGCGCTCCTGGAAAAACGGGATCACAGAACCGCGGCTTCCCAGAACATTTCCGTAACGGACAACCGAGAATTTTGTTTTGCTTCTTATGGCTTCCGAGCCATTTGCCGCCACAAACAATTTGTCAGAACATAGCTTTGTGGCCCCGTAAAGATTAATCGGATTACAGGCTTTGTCTGTTGAAAGGGCAACAACCTTATCAACCTTATTGTCAATAGCCGCATCGATGATATTCATAGCCCCGATGACGTTTGTTTTGATGTATTCCTCCGGATTTCTTTCAGCTGCCGGCACTTGCTTAAGAGCCGCCGCGTGAATAACATAATCGACGCCCTCAAAGACCCTTGTCAGTCTTTCTTTATCCCGCACATCCCCAAGAACATACTCAAGACAAGGATACTTAGTTGGATTCCACTTTTGCACCATCTCAAATTGTTTCAATTCATCCCGGCTAAAAATGATTAGGCGTTTAGGCTTACTTTCAGCTAAAACAATCTGAAGCATCTTTTTCCCAAAAGACCCTGTTCCACCGGTAATTAAAATTGTTTTGTTGTCTAAAATCTTTGAATTCATGCTGGCTCCCCTATATGATTGATAAAAGAATCATCCTTAGCTAATTCATGCACCAAATCAACAGTCCTGGTAAAACGATGAGTATTTATATCGACATTTTCCTTACAAATAACAAGAACCCCTTCGATTTCTTCCAAAGGTAATGTATCGACATAGACAATTTTATGGTTCTCCAGTCCCATTTCGTTAAAAACCATATTGATCGTTAAGGCAAAGTCGGATTTCCCAAGCACAGTAAAATGCCTGTGCCCTTCCTCATGGTATAGTTGAGCAATCACCTTTTTAATCCGTTCTTTTAAAAGCCCAATAGAAACAATGGTCTTAAACGTGTATTTCACGGATTTGCGCATTTTTTCCGCAAAACCTGTTGGAGTAAGAATATATTTAACTTTACGCTTATTAAGCTGCTCAATGCGGATATAACCTTTTGAAATAAGCCTGCGGATAAGCATATTAACCATCCCTAAGGAGAGGTCCATGCGGCGGGATAAATCACGCTGATTTGAGCCTATCTCTGCTCCAATGATATTGACAAGCTCAAATTCTCTTTCGTCTAAAACTTCTTTG
>JAGLQN010000141.1 GCA_023136835.1 Candidatus Omnitrophota bacterium
ACACGGTATTATATGCCATTATGTCCCTGATCTGGTTGTCATTGCTTGTATTTTTCATTATAAGGGGTTATGTAATTCTTCTTTTTGCCGCATTTGCGTTAGCAATTGGAGCAATGTATCTTTGGGCACCAACCGAGTCAATAGCTGTAATGCTGTGGAAATATTTCCTTGGGCTCACATTCATGCAGCCTATAATAGTTGGCGTAAGCTGCGTGGTGGTCCGGGCAATAAAGGAGAGTACTGGATTTAATGATTCTGGTCAATATTCTTGGTTACTCGACAACAGTGCCGAAATTGTATATTATCTCGGGCTGATGGTAATACTTTTCATTATTGCATTTATTATTGTATTTGGTCCTGTGTTGCAGGTTTTACTCAGGATAGTAGTTAGGAAAGCAATTTGGTGATTATATGGAACAACAGGCAAGCGTATCTAAATCAATGAGTAAAGTGGAATCAAAAACACATATGGGTGCAAGTGCTCAGTGGTGGATTGTTCTTTCCGGATGGTTAATTGGATCACTTGTACTGCTGTATCCGGTTGCTACTCGCAGTATTGTGTATCCGTTCATTTTCATAATCTTTTTTATTCTTATAGTCTGGTGGATTGTGTTTCTGATTTATTTTAGAAATACCCCTGTTCAAAACCATACCTGGCTCCATATACAATTCCTGTACCGGGCATACACCGGAAAGACAGTGATAATGAAATATGTGGTTCCACTAAGGACCCTTGAAAACATCATCCCAATAAAAGAGGCGTATAGTCAGGGGATTATAAAATTTAAGTTCGGGTACTGGGGGATGATATTAAGGGAAGTATCCAACCGAATAGATAATGAAGATCTTCAATTTCATCTTAGTCTGATTAAAAGTGTACTTGATTCAATGCCTGATGACATTATCGTCAAGGTAATTTCATCCAGCTATGTTGATTTTGAAAATAATCTTGAATCAACATTATTGGACCTCAGCAACGATAAAAGTAAAACCCCGCAACAGCGGGAACACCTATATGGATTATACCAGGAACTTAAGCAAGATCAATCTGAAAAAATTGATTGGCGCACTGTTATTTTTATAGATTTTGGAGAACATCCAAACTTTGAGAGTGCTGAAATGAAAATGCAGGAATTTCTTCCCGGGTTCATTGACGGTCTGGCTAGAGCAGATGCATACTGCGTTCCTGTTGTTGATGAATCTGAAATTACACTACTCTATAGAAAATTATCAATGGTGAGATAATGGGGATAATGAACAAACTTGAAATTTTCAAGTCCAAGATAAAACATCATAATCGTGTTGCAGCTGACGCTGTTCAAGAAGCCGATTTTTTTAGTCCAATGTGCCGCCGGATATCCCCATCAATGATATGTGAAAATAAAACTAATCTTAAATTTAATGATAAGGTGTATACACAATGTCTTCTTGTTGGTGTTACTAGTGACGATAAAGACGGTTATCCAAGGGAAATCGAAAAAAATCTAATAGACCGCTTGACCGAATTAAACACATTCGGGTGTACTATTACATATTCTGTAATGTTCAAAAAAACACCTATAAACAAAGCAGTCCGCATGCTAAAAAAAGCTGTCACAACAAACCAAGCTAACCAGATAGCAAGCATAAAATCAAGTGTACTCGGTAATGTAGACCTCACACTTCAATTCGATTATGAAGATTTTGCACAAAACCTAAAAGTAGTCCATAAAAGAAACCAGAATATGTTTCATACTGTCTTCACTGTTGTGATAAGCGCCGATTCCCTTGAATCTTTACGGGTTGCTGAAGGTCGTGTGGTGAATCGGTTATTATCAAATAATATCGAAAGTGAAATTCCATTCGGTCAACAACTTGACGTATGGAAAAACGCTATGCCGCTTCCAGGATATTACGAAAAGGGTTCGGTTGAGATGTTCTCACATGAGGCTGCAGTTATTGCACCCATCAGGACCCCAAATAACATCACAGATATCGGTGGCCTGTATTTCGGGAATGATAAGAAAACAAATAAGCGCATCCAGATCGACCTTGCCAAGCTGGTTGCACAACACCTGCTTTTCGTTGGTGCCACAGGGTCAGGCAAAACATATACTCTTCTCATGCTCCTCATGCGAGCTCATGATATGCTCAATAAGCGCATTATCTTCATTACAGACAAGGCCGATAAAAAGACTAATTATGGGGCAGTACCAAAATTTTATAACGGCTCTCATATTAAGATCGGACCGGATAATGGCGAATCAAATATCAATCCGTTGCAGATATTGTTTGACAGCATGTTGATGAGCTCTAATTATGATTATGTTCGTGCATATAATAATCATAAAGGGTTGCTCCAGCAGTTTTTCAGGGAATGGATTGGTAGCGACATAACTTCCAATCAAACTTCATATCTTGACATGTACCTGGACAAAGTCTATGAAAATGCAGGAATCCACAAGGAAAACCCCGCTAGCTGGGAAAACGCAAACTGGCCTACACTCAATGACTTACGCAATCTTTTTGAAAAAGATATGAAAGATAGCGTTACGGCCCAGGCACTATACGATAAAACCTATCAGCTAAGTGCAAAAGGTGAGCTGGCATACATCAACAATCCCACAAATATTGATCTATCAAAAAGTTTCATTGTCATTGACATGTCCGGCATACCAGAGATACTTAAAAATGCAATGGCTGTACTTGTTATTGGCATAATCGGGATGCGGTTTAGAACCGATACGCTACAAGAAACCATAATCGCCGTGGATGAGGCAGGAAGCCTTATGAGGACCCCATCTATAATTACATTCCTTCTTGTACTATTGACAAAAGGGCGTAGCTATGGGATAGCCCTGTGGCTCGCTACTCAGCAGGTAACTGACCTCAAAAAAGCCGGGGTTTCCGAGGAGTTCATAACCAACATGATAATCAATATCGTGTTGGGAAAAAAAATGGATAAGTTTTCCATTCCAATCGTTCGAGATTATTTCAAACTAAATGACGATGAACAGTTTATGCTCACGACAAGCGATGTCGGTGAAGGTCTACTTTTTGTTGGTGGAAGATCAATGCATGTCAGTTTCAAATCAACTGAACATGAGCACAATATCATCAAAGGAAATGCTGAAATAATTACGACCGATGATGCTATTAACATAAATCCTCTGTTGTTAAAACTCGGCATCGAAAATGGATTCATTGCATCTAACTGGGTGAATGGAGATGCAAGTTCATACCTGAATAACAATGGATTCATACCACGGAGTGTTATCAACCCCGTAGGCCGTGGCCTGACCTCAGTATGGATCAAATCAGACATTATAAGAGGCGAAATGATAGGAACGCAATCAGTAGATCATTATTCAACTGTTCTGATGATAGCGGCTTATCTGCTTGAGCTTGACTGGAAAGTAGAGGTACACCACATGGAAACAGCAGATATCCTGGCAGAGATTGATGATATAAAATTGTCAATAGAATATGAACGTCCCGGAAGCCACAGCAAAAATGAACTTAAAACGAAAGCCGAGGCAATTATAAAACAAGATCGGCTGAAATTATTCGTCACCCAAACAGATAATTTCGTTTTTGTCAAGGATGCCATTGGAGATGATGATGTTGTTAAACGTGGTGGTATGCTAACCCAACACATTAAAAATTTAATGTCATAAAGTAAAAAAAAGCCTGGACCTGGCAGGCCCATACCACTCAATCATTTTTATGTTTTTCTTTAAACTCGTTGAGTTCCCTGATCACCTGAATGAAAAGGATATGTTATTATAAATTAATATACTCAAGTCTTGGATTCTGGGTCCTGGGATCCTGATTACCTATGGTAAAAATAACAAATTAAAAAAATCTTATAAAGTTGAATTAAATCAACATTTAAAACACATTTTTTTTTAAAAAAATTAAAAAAAAAATTTTAATAATTGTGATCCTGGAAGACTATTTTAATATACTATTTATATACACTTTTTTATATTATTATTATTAATATTATCTATTGATCACGTTTTTTTAAAAATTTTTTTTTTAAAACAAAAACGAAAAGTATATAAACAAATACTAACATATACAACAATGTTAAATTATGAGTTCGCAAAAAGTCTAAATTTGCGCTTTTTTGTGGATGATGTAAGCAGAGCGCATAAGTGCAATACATTTGTTAATAAGTTAGGATGTGATAATATGGTAAATGACTATAAATTAACTAATGTAAACACAAAGGATGTAATTGGATTCTTATGCGATATTTCAACCAGTTTATAGAGTTGATTCGATTCAACAGTATAAACACGTTTATAAAACTTATAATAGATATCGAAAGGTTTATAACCTCACAAGTTAATATAATACTAGCTAATTTTATATATTTTTAGTATGTAGTGACAGTGTATACCACCCCACTTTTTTCATAGATAACCAGTTTACAGAGTTGATTTAATTCAACAGTGTAAACTGGATTTTAGGATAATATACAAATCAATACAAAATATATATATAGTATTAGTAACTTATAGTAATTGGGCGTAGCCCGAGGATGTGAATAAAATGGTAGTATATGAAACAATATTCAAGAGATTAGTAAAAATTGGAATAATCGACAGTGAAGGCAGGGTACAATTCGGGGAAGCATTGAAACTTAAATCCGATGGATTCATGGACTTGAACCTGGATATGCTCTATGAAGAGGACGGCAAATATACAATTGCAATGGCTCACAACTATATTCAGAATGGTGATGTCATGGCCGATCCGGATATGGAGATAAGGATTATACCATCCATGAAAATGGCAGAAGCACTAAGCTTCAGGCAGGACGGCGGGATACCAATAAACCAGCACGTCTATGAAGAGGTAGACGGCAAAACAATGGTATACCCAAGGATCAAAAAAGAACTCAATACATTCTTATCAGGATGGCTCTTAAATATCAAGAATCAGGGATTTAAACACCACATCTAATTTATCCCAATTTCTTTTTATCTGATCGGCAGGTGTGTGCCTGCCCTGATAATGGCTGTTAGGCCGAAATCAGAAACAACGGCACTGCACGGCATAATTGTCAAAAATGTAAATTTACATGTAAAGACTTTGATACAGCCCAACATCATATTAGTTTTACTGGGCATACAGTCAAAATCTGTATGGAGCAAAATCATAAAGGGAGTGAACACAGATGAATAAAAAATTACACCGTACAAGATTCAAAGGACTTGGATATATTCACCAAGATGAAAACCTTTGGAGGGTTGTAGATCTGCATGATGAGATAAATACTGATCATGTTGTCGGGCCACACTATCGGTCAAAACAAGAATTACTTGGAGACCTAGAACGTTATGCAACAGAAACATGGGGTTATTGATTATGGTGGAATTAATTACTGATGACGGAAAGTTTCAGGCACTATATTTGAAATACAACTTAATATCAGAAAAACTGAACCTAAAACTATCCTTAAAACCCGAAACAGTGAAAACCTGGAAGGAATCAGGGTATTTCAAGCATATAAGGACTCAGATCACTCAAGTCGATGGAATATATGTCACCTGTAAAAAAAGAATGACACTAACTAAAAAAGTGATGCACGACTTCTTTTTCATATGCGAAACTGAAGAGCTCAGTGCAAAACTATTCGATATGATTAATTCATATATGGGGGGCGAGATAGTTAAAAACTTCTCCGAATCAGATACACATGCGGATATAACCATTGTAGATCAAGGTGGTGAATTTTCTAAAGGATGCATAAACACCACATGCCGCCTCCTGTAAGCTTAAGAAAAAAGCCTCTACCGGAGATCACCAATCTGGTAATCCGGTAATATCTTTTTTGAGAATACATATGTATTTTTAACCACATCTCAACATTTATATACTTACAAATTAATATATTGTAGGGTATATTTTAATATTTTCAATCGAGGCACTACAAGGTAAAACACCTGCAGTCGGTTCAAATCCGGCGGTGCTGTAAATACGAAATATTTTGGAGTAAAAGATATGTCAATTGAAATGGGAAAACCAACAGTAGATCCGGAAACACTCCGGAAAGAATGGCAAGATAAGCACGACCCTAACCTGGAAGATCTTAAGGGAATGCGAAAATTTATCGAGGAACGGATGGGCGATCAGTCACCCCCAATTCCCGAAGAAGATCAGGTTTTGGCTGGAGATTCTGGAGATACTCAGAAATTCAACAATTTCCAGTAGACTAAGAACGTAATAGGGTGGCGTAGTATGAACTACCAAGTCACCCTATAATCTATTTTTGAGGGAGTAATAATATGGATGTAGAAGAATTAATTGAATTATGGAAACAACAAGACCCAGAACTCGACGATATTGATGGAATGAGAGAATTCATAGAATCCAGGGTATCGCTCAACACTATCGTAATCGACAAGAACAGTGGCAATTACCAAATCTTAACAGCACTGAGCCACCTAACAAAAATTGGAGACATCACACTAATCTTCGATGACTTCGAGATGCTGGTGAATGTGAAAGGAAACAGCACAGGCAACTTTACAGTACCAATCCCGGACAATCGTTTCAGCCAATACGAAATCTCAGAAGCCATCGAGCTCACTGATATCGTAAGCGCAAAGCTGTTCAAGATGCTGTTAGAAACAAAGAAGAACGCAGACAATATAGAGATCAACATAACTGCGGATTCGATCTACATATATGCCACATTCGAGACCGGCAGTAGATTCTCATACGAAATCGACATCAATGCCGAAGATCTCAGTCTGAGAAACGCTGTTGCTATTGCTGTGTAATTCAAGCGGTATATTAACTAATACTAAGTATTTATATAATATTAATACCTAATGGTAATAGGTAAAGTCACGAAGGCATCAGAGTTATTTAAAACGAGATATAAAAATGACAGGTACACAAATAACATTAAACGAAAATGACCTCATCACTGTTGTAATGAAACCCGTAGGAAAAAACGGACAAATCAGCATAGGATCTGAATTTGCAGGTTTGCCAATCATAGCCTATGTTGTTGCAGACAAGAGGGACTATGTTGTAGATGATAAGAACAGCAAGATCAGGAAGTCGTTAAAATGAAATTTACTCAGGAATTTGGGTTGAATTTGAAGTAGTTATAAAAGGTTAGTAGGTGAATCACAATGGTTGAATTAAGACGAAAATTTAATGGAAAAATGTACAAACTTGAAGATGAGACATTTATGAAAACTGATGCGAACAAAACAGCTAAAAGCTATCGCGAAGATGGCCATAAAGTCCGTATTATCGAAACATCAAAAGGATATGCTGTGTACGTAAGGTGATTCCAAATCACTCTCACCGCTTTAATAAGCGGTGTCTGATTTTTTCATTTATTGTAAACCCTGTCCGGTGTGGTCCGGCAGGGGCAATAATTAAAAGGATGTGAAATTAATGCAAGAAGCAAATATACATACAGATTTGGATATCCTAATACGGGCAAGATATCCTATTATTTTTGTGGAGAGTTTTGAAGAGAATCGAGTTATAAAAATCGTCGAATCAATAATCGGAACTGACCAGCAAGATGAAAATGGTAAAAGAATCTATCTATGGTCCGGTACAACCGGACTGACTGATTCACATGGTAATCCAACAAAACAAGGAACCGAAGACCCGATAATTGCCATGGAAACCATTGATGAGTCAGACCGGCCAATGATAATCATCTTTAAGGACCTGCACAGGTACATTGAAGATATCATGGTCTATAGGAAACTGAGGGACTTACACCAGAACCTCAAAACCACTCACAAGACAATCATTATTATATCACCGGTCCTGACCATCCCAATTGAACTTCAGAAGGTAATCACGGTGGTATCGTTGCCACTACCAAATACAACTGAACTCAATACAGTCATGGAATCTGTAATCTCTGCCGCTGAAGATAATGCACAAGCAAATCACTTAACTGACCAGATTGAAATATTCAAGATGATTTGGGACGAACTCGAAAACACCAGGGAAAACATCCTCAATGCAGGACTGGGTCTCACTCTGGACGAATTCGAGAATGTAATCGCAAAATCAATAGTCCAACACAGACAAGTCAGGCTTGAGACTATAATCGCAGAAAAAGAGCAGATCATCAAAAAATCAGGAATATTAGAGTTTTTCACAAGTCAGGAAGATATGGGTGAAGTCGGGGGCCTTGAGGTCTTAAAAGAATGGATCCAGAAACGCAAACTTGCATTCAGCAAAGAAGCGGTTGAATTCGGGCTAAAAATACCTAAAGGTGTATTCCTATGTGGACCACCCGGGACTGGCAAATCACTTACATCAAAAGTAATCAGTAAATTCATGGCAATGCCACTACTCAAGCTCGATGTCAGTAAGATATATGGGTCACTCGTAGGCCAGTCTGAGCAAAACATTGCTCTTGCCCTGAAAACAGCAGAAGCAGTTGCACCATCAATCTTGTGGCTCGATGAAATAGAAAAAGCCCTGGCAGGCTCACAAAGTGGTACAACTGACAGTGGTGTCAGCGCAAGAGTGCTCGGGTCCTTCCTCCAGTGGCTCCAGGATCATGAGT
>JAGLQN010000142.1 GCA_023136835.1 Candidatus Omnitrophota bacterium
GTTGTTGGGGTTGATATTACTTGGTACCCATCACCTTTATCATAGTAGAGTTTTAGTGGAATGCCAGGGAGGATTTGGTCTTGTCCCTGGATTGTGAGCTGACCGGTGATGTCTGTGTACTGCCCGGGTCCAATATTGTTTGGGTCTATTGAGATTGTAAGTGATGTGGGGGTATACGTTTCATCTGTTGTTGTAAATATTACGTGGTTACTTTCAACAAAAATACTATCGTCAGTTAAATGTGTTACATATATTTCATATGTTGCTGGTGTAATTCCTGTTTTGAAGGGAATTGTTACTTCTCCATTTTCATTAGTAAAATTAGCAGTTAAGAAATCTGTGGATGTATAAAAGAATACTTTTTTACCTTGTATAGGTACGCCTGTTGGTGATTTTAGTACTGTTTTTATATTAATATTTGTACCTGCTATATAAGGTTCTTGTGATGTGATTGTAGTGGTTAGGGTTGGTTTGTCAACTTCAATCGTAAATTCAAAGGTGATTTTTCCAGTACATGCAGCAAATGCTTTTTGTTTTGTTACTCCACCAACCACAGCTATTGCTGCATATTCTTTTCCTTTTTCTAAAAATAAAGAGATGTTACCTGTTACATCGAAATCTTTTCCTGCAATTGAAAGTGTGCCGGATACATTGTTGCCGTTCTGATCTTCAAACCTGAATTGTTGAGTACATTGCTCAACTATTGTGAATTGAAATGTGATTTTTCCTGTACATGCTGTGAAGGTTTTTGTTACTTCACGGGCTCCCACAAAAGCTGTTACAGTATAAATTTTATCTTCAATTAACTGTGTTGAAACCTCACCTGATGTAGGTACTGTTATTACAGGGGATATTTCTTCCCCGGTAATTGAACCTGCTAGTGGATTGCCGTCTTGATCTTCTAATCTAAATTGTTGTGTACATTTAGTTACAATCGGTTCGAGGTCTATATCAACACCTGTTATTTTACCTGGTTCGACATGATAAGAGTCTTCATGGTCGTGATAACCACTGAGCGTCATTTTTATATATCTAATTCCGGAAGGAACATCTTCTATTAAGATATCTGTAGTTCCCATATATGTATAATTATCACCATATGTATCTTTGTAATAAACTTTTGCTCCGCTTGGATTAGATTCACAAAATATTGAACCAGCTACTGCTTCTGGTTCATAACATACAGTGAATACAGCCAATACATCGATAATATATGACTTGAAATTTATTGTCACATATTCATTTGCATTGGAAGGATTTACTATTGTTTTTGTTTCACCATGTAATAAACTAATTGAATGGGTTATTCCCCATGGATATGTTATATCAATTGACGCATATATGTTAGGGGGTGATTCAAGAAAGTTTTTAAATTTAATTGTGCATCCTTCAATTGTACGAGTTTCTCCTACTTGATTACTTGTATCACTACACGTCATTATCTATCACTGCCTTTGATTATTATAAGAGGTGATTTTGAATTGGTTGATGTGTTTGTCATGATGAGTGATACTCCTTAAGTAAGTTTGAAATGCTTTAACACAAATGCGGTTGCTGTTGAAATAATTAATGCGATTGATGAAACAAAACCAGTGGCTTTGGCGATGGTGATGTTGTTTTTGTCGATGTTTTTATTTAGTGTTTTTATTTCTGTGTTGATATTTCCAATTGCTTTTTCATATTGTTTAAGAGTAGATTTGACTTCACCCAATTCTCCCTTTACATCGATGAGTGTTTTGTTCAGGTCCCTGATCAGTTCTGATTCTAACAAGTAGTGTACCTCCTTTAAAATTATTTAGAGGATGTACCCACCTATATCAACCTGTATTTGGTAGTGACTAAGACAAAGTTTAGGGTAATGCATCCCATCGATATTTTACGGGTATTATTTAACTGTACTGTGGGGAGGTAGCTGGTGCACTGGAATATCAGTGCAACCAGCTTAATACCGCTCAGTACAGGTTTTGTAGCCGAGATTATACTGCTAATCTACTACTGTTCTACTTGCCTATCCAGTCCATGTCCACAGATCGACTACCATTGTCATCATGACGTTATCGGCATCAATGGCAATGTTTGGTGCGATTACGTTGAATCGCAAGATCTGGCCTGATTCGAGCATGACACCATCGTCTATCCTGAACTTTTCACTATCCACTTTCATTTTTGCAGGGTATACTGCACCAGCTGCACGGTTTGCTGTAAGTGACAGGGTATGGTATTCGGTGTCCACGTTTGTATACTGGTCAGTATACGGGTCGATTGTCTGCACCTGTGCATTCGTGGTCTCGGCGATCTCAGTGTCGTTGGTATCTGCACACCTCAGTGTTATGGGGTATGCTGATGCCCGGTCTGCACCTGCTGAGACGTTGCTTGTGCCCATAAGGGATAGTCGCCTGAACCCTGACGGGACAGTTACATCACATACTCTACCTGTTGCAGCCGCGGCAAGGTCGTGAGTGGTGACCAGTTCGGTGTTTTGTTCGTTGAGTTTCTTATGTCTCCGTTTCCAGCCCTGTGATTCCATGTATGCTACAAGTGCACCATAGTCACTGTACTGTCTTGGGGAACCTTCTATTTTCTCCATGATATTATCCTCCTTGGATTATGCTTCGAATGACATCAATCCGAATTGTTTCTTCATCGATTCGAGAGGTGTTACGTATCCGGGTCCGGGGCGATAACCTCCGCCTTGCACTACTGCTGGTTGTGGTTGTTCGCCATCCATTAATCCGAATTTGTCTTTGATTGATTTGAGTTGTGGTGTTTCTGGTAGTTCCTGGACTTGTGGCTGTGGCGTGGATGTATGTGCCAGTGTTGCTGTAGGTGTCGGTGTTGCTGGTCGATTCATCTGTCCGAGTCTACTTTTCAGCATCTGGTTTTCTCGTGTCAGAGCCTGGAATGCCTGGACATTTGTGCCTTTGCCACTCAGGTGTTGCAGTGTACCGGGAGTTACATCGAATCCAGTTGGTGCAATCTTTGGACTTCCGATACTTAACGCCCTTGATACGCCTTCAACCACTAAATTAACTCCAGCCATTCCTACTCCAAGTTCGTGTTTTCTTGTGAAATCCGCACCGGTCAGATTATATTGTGCTTCGGATGCGAGTAATACCCCTGTGATGCCTGATAGCCAAAAACTGGGTAACTGCCAGGGTGATACTTTTTGACCGACAGCTGCCATATATGTGTCACTGGTTGCTGTTAGTTTCTGATCACCTACAAGGTTTGCAGGGCCGCCTGCGAATTTATAGCCTGTTGGGGACATGATGGCTGTTGCGATATCATCATCTGTATCAGTAGCAACTGCTCTGACATATCCAGCTTTAATCAGATCCTTTGTGTAATCGGCAGGCTTATATAGCGTCATCTTAGCAAATTTTTTATCAAGAAAGTGCCGATTAAACGCATACATACCTTTGGAAAATACTGCACCGGAGCCAATTTCCGTAAAATTTGGTGGCATTTTTTATCCTCCTGTTTTAATTCTTTAATTGTCTATGGAAGTGTCAATTCCATTTCATTGTAGTGAAAGTTTGTAACTTATTACATTTAAAAGTATTTAATACAAAATGTGATGGATTATACATTGTATCATTCTGTATTACGTTTTAGGAAAAAATAATATAAAGTAGTACGATGTAATTAGAGTGTAATGGAACGAATGTCTATTTCTCTTAATAAAGATGTATATCAGTTCGTGCAGAAAAGTAGTGATAATAATCAAAAAAATTATAGAAATGCATCGCATTTCGTTGAATTTTGTATACGGTCGGTTATGGAAAAAGAGTTAAATAAGTAAAGTTATTTATAGTTTCTATATAATCTATAGTTACTATGAAATGTATAAGTGTGCCTAATAATATTCATAAAATTATTATGGATAATAAGGACTCTAACCATAAATCTGCCGGGGCTTTTCTGCAAAGATTGTGGGATGATAATGTTGTATTACATCATACCGTGGAAAGACTATCGAAAGAGATTAAGTCTGGTCGTGTGTATCCTGATGATTTTACAGAAGATGAAAAAAATCTTATTATTAAATCATTAGATAGATATTTGCAGAGTAAAGATGATACTGTTCGAGATGTCGCGAATTGTATAGAAGACAAACTTAAAAAATAAGGAGATCAAAAGAATGCCTGAATATATAATATTCCCTATACCAAAGGGATTCGTAAAAGTTGAAGCATCGAACGCAAAAGTAGCAAGAAACAAGTATCGTAAAGCCATGCCTGATATGAACGAAGAAGAACTTATTATTGTTCCTTCATCATTTGCACAGAAAACATCTCTCGATATTATATTACCACTGTGGAAATGTGATATAGAAATGATATGATTGAGGGGTCGAAACAGCAGATGAATAAGTGAAATAAGGAGATGAAACGATGGAACAAACAATTGACAACAGACATTGGGTATCTAGTCATACCGTTTCAAGGTGTTTCTGGATACAAGGAAATAAATTGAGAAAACTTCGTAAAAGTTTAGAAAATACTGATTATATCAGACAATCTACATCAATGATGTGGTATTTTGATTATGATCATCTAAAAACATTGCATTCCCCAGTTGAGCCAATATGGAATGATTTGTTATTCAGTACCGATTACATACCATGGAGATTAAAACATTAGTCCATGTGCTACTAAAGTGGTTTGTGATGCAAAACCCGGTGAATGCCCAAAAAAAAGTTGTGTTTAAATATTAGTCCACATTGTTGGAGGTATTAAAAGATGGATAATGAAGAAGAATTACTTATTAAAGTGAGTAATATAAGATCAAATGTTGCTGTGATTACAATTTGTGTATGCGGTATCACTTGTCTAATTTTTGTTGGATTACTATTATCAATGGTTCTATAATTAAGGAGGAGTCAACCGTCCTGCTCTCTGGAGCAGCCCTAACACCCATCTGAAGATGGGATGCATGAAAACAAGATCGAAGAAAATGACGCACAGGAGAGAATAAATATATGAAAGTAATAACATTATGCGGAAGCACAAGATTTAGAAAAGAATTTGAAGAAGTAAATGCTGAATTATCATTGAAAGGAAATGTGGTTTTTTCGGTGGGGTTGTTTGGTAAAGATGAAAATATACCTTTAACAATATATGAAAAAAATTTATTGGATAGTGTACATCTTGCTAAGATCAAACTGTCTGATGAGATATTTGTTATTAATGTTGGTGGGTATATTGAAGAATCAACAAAAAGAGAGATTACCTATGCTCATGAACATGGTAAAATTGTTAATTACATATATCACGGTGCGTAGGATAGCCATAGAGTAGATGATAAGTCACTTGCACAGCGCTGACACGACCAATGGTCGGCCAGCGTGAGTAAAAACTCCCGGATTCATCCGGGAGCATGACAAGATGATGCATGAAAGAGGTGAAATATATGGAACGAAGTTTATGGAAAGACCAAGAATTAAATCGGCTTGAATCGTTTGCAGAATCTCAGAAGATTCCAGAAAACACAAAGGATTATATCGAACAGTTGATTGTAAGGGCTGGCAAACATTGTGGTACTTTTGAGCAGGCGAGGTGAAAGTATTATGGAACAAAAACCAGCCGTGTGGAATATAAATTATAAAACTGTTACGCTTCAACTATCTGATGATGACTGGAATAAAGCCGAAAATATGAAATTTGATGGTATCTGGTCATTTGGATTTAAACCACGATAACGATGCATAGGTGCTAGCTCAA
>JAGLQN010000143.1 GCA_023136835.1 Candidatus Omnitrophota bacterium
TTTCCTTCTGAGATATATGAGATAATAGACGATGTGGAGGGTGTTGATTATGCAACCGATGTCTTATTGCGTGCCGGAGAACTGGAATATCAAAAAGAAGCTATCAGGATTCCAAGGTATGGACTTGCTTTTTTTGGAGAACAACATATCGAATTTATTTAGATGAAACTATGATGCCACAAGATTATAAAACCCAGATATTCAGTAGCCGGGATCAATGGGAAAAAGGCGGTCTGCGGTACCGTCTTGATGCGATAAAAGGGGGAGGTCTTACTCTTAATTCGAGCCCTGCTTTTGTTGACTGGATCCTGAAAACAGGCAGAATTAAGAATCTTCAAGGCTTAGCGGTGGATGAGTGCGGACAGATATATTTTATTGATGGAGATACCGTTACAAAGACCCGCAGACTTTATCGATATGAAATGAAATCCCAGGTACTGGAATATATAACCTCCATTGATGGATATGATCCGGAAAAATCTCACAGTCCTGCACGGATACTTATGGATGCATTTACTTTATGGGTCCTTGATACGTTAAACAGAGAAATAATAGCATTTTCCAGGGAAAATTTTCAAATAAAATATATTCTTCAAGGCAATGATCCTGTTGATTTTGGAATTGACAGAAAAGGACATATCTATGTTCTTGATAAAGATCCATATGAGATTTCAAAATATACCATCAATGGTATCTTTGTTAAAAGTTTTGGGAAAGATCATCTGAAAGAACCTGTGGGATTAGCTGTAAATAAAGATAATTCCATCTACGTAATAGATAGTGGTCATAAAAAATTTATTAAGATTACTGAGAATGAAAAGGTAAAATATTCGCAAATTGGAGATTTCACCAGGATTTCTGAAGATTTCCGTCCTGAAATAATCACTATTGATGCAAACGGGAACATCCTCGTAGCTGAGATTAACAGCAACACAGAATCATTATACTGGTTCGATTCTGACGGAAGCTATACAGGAAAAATCCCTGTTCATGATCTTTCAGGCCGTATCATGGGATTAGCTGTGGATTCGAAAGGATACCTCTACCTGGGAAGCAGCAATGGGATTGCCTTTTTTAGCGCACAGCAGATGTTCTCAACAACAGAAGGTCTTTTTTACTCTAAAACACTGGACAGCGGCATATATGAATGTAAATGGCACAGGTTATCCCTTCAGGTACGTATACCACAAAAAACTATATTAAATGTATATTATTACGTATCTGACAGTGCTTCATTAGAAGAAACCATTGATGATATCCTTACTGATCCGGAGAAATCAACGCAGGAGAAAGCAGAGGATATAGAAAAAAACATACCATGGATCGGGCCGCAAACCTTAACCGGGAATGAAATAACCTCAAGGGATATGCTTTTCAGGGAAGGTAAAGGGCGTTACCTTTGGCTTAAGATTGGCTTATTGACCTTTGATGAAAAAGCCGGGCCGGAAGTAACCCGGATGAAGATATTGTATCCAGCTGATTCTTACCTTCGCTATCTTCCGGCGATATACCAGGAAGATCCGGTGAGCAGTGAGTTCCTTGAACGGTTCCTGTCCATATTTGAAACGGTATTGTATGACCTTGAAACTGATATTGGCAATGTATCTGACTATTTTGATCCGGATATAGTAAAACCCGGTTTTCTTGCCTGGCTTGCTTCATGGTTGAACCTGGCAGTTGAAGAGGACTGGACAGATGATAAGAAGCGTTATTTTATTAAACGCGCACCGGTACTTTATAAGCAGAAAGGAACTAGAGCAGGTATTGAGGAATTAGTACGGCTCTACACAGGGAAAAGACCTGTAATTCTGGAACATTCCAGAATTGGAAAACCAATGGTCATCAATAAGGACGGATCGTTCATACTGGGTATAAACAGCCTGCTGCTTAAGACTCCGGTTCGTGGATTCCGGCTGGGAGATGATTCTATCATTGGACAGGTTGCTCTTAGAGATATAGATATCGTACAGTTACAGGAAGAGCTGTTTTTAGCATTAGCCCATCAATTTACTGTTATGATAAATCTCTCTGCTGAGGAACTAAAACGTTATGAAAAAGGGCTCAGGCAGATTCTGGATAATGAAAAACCAGCTCATACAATGTACCGTATACAAACCGGTGGGGAAGATGGCAGTGATCTGTTTGTGGGAATAAGTACACAGATCACTGATTACGGACCTATTCAGCTGGGAGATACGTACACTATCGGATCTGGTATTATCGTGAGTAATGAAGAACAGGGTGGAAAGCTCGACCGTAATTCAAGATTAAATAAGGATACTGATCTAATCTGATCT
>JAGLQN010000144.1 GCA_023136835.1 Candidatus Omnitrophota bacterium
CTTGTATTCAGCGAACTTCTCCTGCCTGCGTGTTTTTTCTTTCGAATCAAAACACACCGCCATATAATCAGGCTGATGCCCTTTAAGGATATTCCGGATAATACGTATAAATCCGTAAATCGCGTTGGTCGGCTCCCCCTTACTTGTCGCTAAAGATTTTATAGCGAAAAAGCACCGGTAACATAGGGCATGTCCATCAATGAGAAACAACTTATGCTTAACCATGAGGGAAATCTTTATCTCTACTTCGAATGACAAAAAAGTGGTCGCGAATATGAAATCTTTTGGAAATGTGGGATTCTTTTAAGTCTCTGTTATTGAGTAAAAGTCCATTCTCGTGATATTATTTTCACACTCGAGGATAAGAAAACATCCGAGAGTGCGGAAAATCACTTCGGCAACCCTCCGGGTACTGTTTCGTGGTCGCCGAAGCCGATTTTCTCGGCAAAATTACCGTTCATATTGCGGAGAAATCAAAATGGGTTCTTCTGGAATCGTGGTGAGCATCTTCTGAATCTCGTGTCGTGCGGAGAGGGTATCACCCGTCTCTAACCTCCTGATTGCTTGTTCTGACTGCTCCTTTACATTTATCTTTAATATTTCCAACAAAGTTTTTTTGCGCGCTTCAATGGCCTTTGAATTCTTCGGTGACAAATGCAGTACCTGGTCGTACTCGCTAAGCGCTTCTTTATATTTCTTCTCTTCGAAAAGGTCATTTCCTCTTCGATAGTGCTCCTGCCCCCGATTGACCCGTTGATGAAATTCCGCGAGAGCCTTTGCCTCTAACTCTTTGTTTAACAAGTTCGCCTCAATCGCCATAGCCCATTGTCTGTACTGGGGATCGATCTTGACAAGCTCATCTTTCGCTTTTCGTGCCCATGGATCCATTGAGTTGCCAAGCTCATAGCGTAGCTTAAAATACTTTGCCGCTTTTTTCTTCTTGCCGAACCTTTGATAGAAATAGGCCAGATTATTGTAGGGTGGTAAATAATTCCGATCGGTCTCAATGGCCCTAAGATAAAACTGCTCCGCCCTTCCATACCGGTCAATTTCTTCATAAAGAACGCCCATGTCATTGAGAAGTACCGCATTTTGCATTCCCAATGAGGTCGCCTTCGTATAATAGGATAAGGCTTCGTTTAAATTACCCTTTTGCTGTTCCTCATAGCCTAAAGCACGATATTCTTCAGCGATATTTTCTTTAATGCCTGCGGAAGCAATTGTATGAAAGGTAACGCAAGAAATGAAAAAAAGAAGAGCAAGGATACTTCGAAAAGCCTTATTTGATCCTTTATTTAGATTAAGCATAATATATGTTCTTTGTTTTAGCAAGGAAATTTTTCCGTAGCCTTCTTTATCCTATATAGTACATGATAACTCTTTAATTATCAATGAGTTCTGTAGAAACATTTTCATCACTCACTTCACCGGCATAGCATTCGTCTTCACCGCTATTCGTAGGGCTTTGTTCCTCCTAAGCACAATCAAAAAGAACTTTTTTTTGAATATTTTCGAGAAGCGCGTCCCTTTCATCCTCCTTGTTGACTAAAACAGCGCCAACAAGACAATTATCTTGTATATACAGCCCCTTGTATGTACCGGAATCTTGGTCAAAAGCATGGTTTACCGTAACCCCCTCGCCATCTATGCGACCCAAAACCGTTAGTACAAACCCTTCGATATTCTGGCTCAAGGTACATAACGGCATTGTGAAGGTCCTCTCTTGACCGCTAATGACTGCCGCAACCGTTTCTCCTTGCTCTTCAAGCACCGAAAGTGGCGTTACAGGTTCAAAACCGCTCAACTGACACGCTTGATCAACAGCAAATACATCATCAGACCCTGCTTTAAATTCAGCGTTAACTTCAATTTTCTGGGTTACCTTAATTGAGGAACCGGAAAATAACCGCAAATCTTCATCGGTTTCGACAAAAAGAATAACTTCGGCGGAAAAAACTTTTCCAGATTGAAGCCGGACTGCCTTGGCATCCTTATCCCCTAATATTTCCGATATCATATTATCCCGTATTACGCGCAATCCTTTTTCTTCAAGCTTGCTTATCAGCCACTCAACCATCTCTGTCTCAAAGCTCGCGGTTAAAAAGCTGTCCTCAGACGACACAAGAATAACTTCTTTTTCCCGCTTGATAAAACTAAGCGCAGCTTCAAAGCCCGAAAAACTGTTTGACTGAATGACCACCGTTTTAACAACCGGCAGGGCATTAACGATCTTGTCGATATCGTTAAGCTTTTTATACCCGTAAACATTTTCTTTGTTCGTTCCTTTGATATCAGGATATCTGTTTTCCGGTGTATCCGTCACAATAAGAACGTCATACTCAAATTGCTGTTTGTCTTCCGTAAAAACTCTTTTGCGTTTAAAATTAACGCGGGATATTTTTTGATCAAGAATAATATTGACATTGTGTTGATCATAAAAATCCTTCGACCGGTAAAAGACGTTCTCGGGGGTTATTTCTTTAGAAATAAAAGACGCGAAAGCATCACGCCTATATGGATAATGCCCGTCAAGGGCAATGATCGTGATCTCACTTTCCCGATCATTGCGGCGGACTTCTTCGATTACTTTTGCGCCGGCAGCCGAGCTGCCTAAAATAATGATTCGTTTCATACTCACTACTTTCCTTTTTTCTTCATTTGAGCTTTAAAGGCTTCTATGCCGTTGCGCATTAACATGATAACCGTAACCGGGCCGACACCGCCTGGCACCGGCGTTATAAAAGCCGCTTTTTTACATGCGGCATCAAACTCGACATCGCCAACGATTTTATCGTTAACCTGATTGATCCCAACATCAATGACAACCGCGCCTTCCTTGATCCAATCACCTTTGATGACCGATGGTTTGCCGACAGCCACCACAATGATATCCGCGCGGCGGACATGTTCTTGCAGCCGTCCGGCTTCACTGGTCGCAATATGGCAAACTGTTACGGTCGCAAACTGTTCGAGTAAAAGAAGACTCAACGGTTTACCGACGATCACACTGTGGCCAACGATCACGGCTTCCTTCCCGTAAAGATCAATACCGGTCGATTTAATATGCTCCATCACCGACGCCGGGGTACAGGGAATGATCTTCGTCTCTCCGACAAGCATCTTTCCGATATTCGTTACATTGATCCCCTCGAGATCTTTATCGGTATCCACATATTGAGCAATATCACCATATTCAATATGCTTGGGAATCGGCTTATGGATCATAATGCCGTTAACGGATTCATCCGCGTTGAGCCGCTTGATACATTCACTAAAATCTTGCCGAGAAACATCTTCCGGCAGAGTTTCCAGTTCGTATTGAATGCCGATATATTCAGCCGCTTTTTTCTGCGATTTGGCATAGGCACAGGCGCCATGGTTGTCCCCAACCATCACATTCACTAAACGCGGAACAAAACCTATCTCTTTTTTTAAGACCTCGACTTCATTCTTCAAGGCGTTTTTAAGGTCCCGGGCAAGTAATTTACCGTCTAAAATCTTCACGCTCACGTGTTAACTCCCACATTGATATGTGCCGAATTAAACGCGGCTAAAAACATTTCGGAAGCGACTTCGATATCACTTATTAAATACGGATTGCCTTCTTTGACCAGATATGGCGCTAATTGCACGCCCTTGTAACAGAGCCGGCATACTTCACGCGGAACCCTTGCCGCATCCCGCAACGCCTTCTTCCTAATTTGAACTGATGATTTGCGCGTTTTCACGACACCGAGATACGCCCGGACATCCAAATCAACAAGCTCCAAAAGACGCTTACGGATCTGCTCGCTTTGCTTTAATATGGAACAAATCTTATTTTGAACTCTCTTGGATTGACTTCCGTCTTTAGAATAGTTCGCGACCATTGAAAGAAGCGCCGCTCCAGTTGCCGCCGTCAACGCCGCTGCCGAGCCTCCGCCGGGAACCGGTGTTCCTTTCGACAAAACATCGAGATATTCGCAAAGCGTATGATTCTTATATTTCTTCATGAAAGTTTTTGGGATTGCTAAATCAGGAGGTTCGCATCCACCGCTGACGCTCTATTTTGTTATCATAACTCAAAGGCTTCGTATTTTCAATAACTACCTATGGTTTTTCAAAACGAAAACCGCCATTATGATCTTTAGTTTGCCTCAAACGCGTTCTTGATAATCTCAACCTGCGGGTCTTCTTCGTCCCCGAGAATAACTGAAACCACATCAAAGCGCACGTTTGCCTCTTCCCTTCCCTGGCTTTTAAGATAACTCAATGCCACAAAGATGATTTTGCGCTGCTTCGCCTTTGTTACCGATTCAAACGGCGAACCAAAAGCATCCGTTTTACGGGTCTTCACCTCGATAAAACAGATCGTGTCGCCATCTTTGGCTACAATATCGATCTCGCCTAATTTATTGCGGAAGTTTCGCTCTAAAACGTGATAACCTTGCCGCTCTAAAAAAGCAATAGCAGCGTCCTCGCCAATTTGGCCTAATTGTATTTTCTGAATTGTCATTGGGAATGTTTATAACTTCTTCGATGGATCAGTGAAAGCCCATGCGTGCTGATAGCCTCTTTATGCCGCGGCGTAGGATAGCCTTTATGCTTCTTAAATCCGTATTGGGGATAGATCAAATCATAAACATTTAAAATGCGGTCGCGGGTCACTTTGGCAACGATCGATGCGCACGCGATCGATAAAACATAACTATCCCCACCAACAACCGTACGATAGGCATAGGGTAAATCCGTCCTGAATAAATTACCGTCGATAAGAAGACAAACATTCTGGTAAAATTCATTACCCCCATCTTCAGCGGCCGCGAACTGGGCAATGGCATTCTCGATGGCATTGGTCATTGCCAAAAAGGTGGCTTCGAGAATATTGCCCCGGTCAATAACCGACTCGCTGACAATGCCGACGCCGACATGAGCATTTTCATAAATTTCATAAAATGCCTTTTCACGCTGCCGCACTGAGATTGTTTTAGAATCACCTATCTTGGATTGGAATTGGTCGCTTTTTAAAGCAACCGCCGATGCCACAACGGGACCAGCTAAAGGCCCCCGACCGGCTTCATCAACACCAATGATCAGATTAAAGCCTTCGGCCTTAACTTCGTTTTCGTAATCTGAGTTCACAATAAGCGGGATTATTTGGTTTGACGTCTTTTGACACGAGCCGCCTTGCCAACGCGGTCTCGCAGGTAGTAAAGTTTAGCCCTGTTGACAACCCCTTTGCTGGTCACTTTAAGACTTTCGATAACAGGCGAATGTAAGGGAAATACCCTTTCGACACCTTCTCCAAAAGAGATCTTGCGCACCGTGAACGTCGCTTTAATGCCTCTTCCAGTCTTTCGAATAACCGTTCCTTCAAAAGGGTGCAGCCGAACCTTATCAGCTTCCTGCACTTTCACTTTCATCTTAACAGTATCGCCAACATGAAATTCGGGGATATCTTTACGGACATACTTACTGTCAATCTGCTTGATTCTTTCACCAACATTTGTTGCCATAACACTAGCTCCTTGTCTGCTTCACAAGAACATAACCAAAAGACATTTGAGGTCTTTTAGGATTAGATCTTATTAATGAGATCGGGACGGTTTTTCTTCGTCCGGATGCGAGATTGTTCTTTTCGCCACTTATTTATGGCGCTATGATTCCCAGATAATAGCACATTTGGTATTGTCTTGCCACGAAAATTTGCGGGACGTGTATATTGCGGATAATCGAGCAAATTGTTCTCAAAGGACTCATCCGTAAGAGATTCGGCCGTCCCCAAGACCCCTGGCAAAAGACGCACAACACAATCGATCAGGACCATGGCCGGAAGCTCGCCTCCCGTTAACACATAATCCCCGATCGATAAGCGCTCACCGATCACCAGGTCATGCAGGCGGTCATCCACCCCCTCATAATGACCGCAAATGAGGATCAAGTTCCGCTCCTTGGCATATTTTTTTACAACCGGCTGCCGGAGGGGTTTTCCCGTAGGGCATAACAAAACCACTTTGGCCTTGCGGCGCCCCTTGATTTTTTTGACCGCATCATAGATCGGTTTAGGCATCATCACCATACCCGGGCCTCCGCCAAACGGGCGGTCATCAACCTTTTTGTGTTTATCTTTGGTATATTTGCGCAGATCATGAATATGGATAGATACCTTTTTCTTCGCCTGCGCGCGCTTGACGATCGATTCATTAAGAACGGGAACGAACATTTCGGGGAAAATTGTAATGACATCGATGCGCACTTCACACTCCTCTCAAACAATGCTTGGTTCCAATTCTGATTTGTAGTTTTGTAAAAATTCCTTCTGAAACTCCTGATAACGGTCTTCGGCAATAGCCTCACGAATTTGCCTCATTAAATTAACATAGAAATACACGTTGTGAAAAGTAATAAGCTTCAGCCCCAGGATCTCATTGCTGTTCAGTAAATGGCGAATGTAACTGCGTGTATATTTCTTGCAAACACGGCACTCGCATGTCTTATCAATGGGTCCGAAATCCTTGGTATGCGTCGCGTTGCGCACAACGATGCGTCCTGCACGCGTGAATGCCGAACCATGACGACCGTAGCGCGTCGGTATGCATGTGTCGAACATATCAATTCCTTCACCGACCGCCTTGACAATTTGGTCCGGCAGGCCGATACCCATAAAGTACCGCGGCTTCTCCTCGGGCAAAAGCGGCATGACCCAATCGAGAGTCTCAAACATAACCGGTACCGGCTCGCCGACGCTCACCCCGCCGATCGCGTAACCGTCAAAGGCGATATCCATAAGTTCTCGCGCCGATTGCTCGCGCAAGTCTCGATACGTCGCGCCCTGAACAATGCCAAATTGAAATTGATCGCCTTCCTTTTTTCGTGTCTTTAAGAAATATTCGCGGGACTGTCTGGCCCAAACGGTCGTGCGCTTGACCGATCTTTCGGCCTGCTCGCGGTCGCAGGGATACGGCGCGCATTCATCCAAAGGCATCATGATATCCGAACCGAGTACTCTTTGGATATCAACAACCTTTTCCGGCGTGAAGAATTGAACCGAACCGTCATAATGCGATTGGAATTGGACACCTCCGTCAGTAAGCTTACGCAGTTTGGCAAGACTGAATACTTGATACCCACCGCTATCGGTCAAGATCGGCCCATCCCAGCTCATGAACTTATGCAAGCCGCCAGCCTCACCGATCACATCAAGCCCGGGACGCAGAAAAAGGTGATACGTATTCGACAAAACAATCTGCGTGTCAAATTCAAGTAAACTTTCAAACGAGAGCGTCTTGACCGTTCCGTTGGTCCCGACCGGCATAAAGAATGGCGAATCAATCACCCCATGGGCCGTCGTAAGTTTCCCTATCCGCGCTTTTGTATTTTTTTCTTGTTTTAATAATTCAAACATCTTTTTAATCAAGTGAACGTCTAAAATAAAACCATACCCAATTAGCTGAAATGAATTCCCAGTCTTCTGGTCCTAATTGATTGAGTTTTTTGGTTGTTTTTTCCGCTCCGCCCCAAATAAAAACACATTTATACTCAAATTTTGTCATTGTGCATTCTCTCATTTATTATACTTACAGAATTTAGACCCCTTTATCCCCGATAATATTAAGATAATGCCGACAATAATGGCCAAAATCTGGATCAACCCGAAAACAGCCTCTCCCATAATTCCTGTCAGCAATCCCAAAGCAAGAACAATGATCCCGATAAACAAACAGCAATTGCATTTCTGTTTCTTGTTTTCATCAGTCATGTTGCCCTCCCTTTTATTCCGACCGCACAAGGTCAGTTTAGGTTAAACAGACTACAAATTACTCAGGCTTATGGCAAACAACTTCAATATTATGCCCATCCGGGTCAAAGACAAATGCCGCGTAATAATCAGCATGGTAATTTTCTCTGATGCCCGGCGCTCCGTTATCTTTGCCACCGGCGGCAATAGCCGCTTCATAAAAACTGTCGACTTCCCTCCGGTTATCCGCGGCAAACGCGATGTGCGTCGGCTGCTGGACACCGCGGCCCACTCCAAACCAGAATTCCGGTTTGCCGCCCTTGCCAAAACCCGACCATCCCTCAAACTCCATAGCTTCTTCAACTCCTAATGGAGCCAGTGCTTTTGAATAAAAATCTTTACTTTGCGCGTGATCCGAAACAGCTAATCCAATGTGATCAATAATCATTTTTCACCTCCATTTCTCTATTCCTTCACATTAAAACTTAACACAATTATCGATACGGCTCAAGAGCCTTTAAAAGATCGGGATTGATAAACCCGAGCTTCTTAGCCTTATCACAATATTCAACGGCCAATTTATATTGCTTTTTTTGCCAGTAAGAAATGGCCAAATTACTATAGGCGCGCGCGTACGAAGGGTCTGTTTCAATCGCTTTTTTATAAAATGCTATAGCCTTTTCGTATCGGCCTGAACCATATTTAACAATGCCCATGTTGTTATAGGCTTCCGCGTTGTCCGGATTAAGAACTACCGCACGCTCATAGACCTCCATGGCATCTTCAGATCTTCCGACGTCATGGTAGGCAACGCCAAGATTATTATGGGCCATAGAATGTTTCGGCGTAATTTCTACGGCTTTCTCGTAAAGAGCAATAGCCTCTTGTATTTTTCCGCTCTCATAATATATCAGGCCGAGGTTAGTATAGACATCCGAATACTCCGGATCAAGTTCAATCGCTTTTTTGTAGAGCTAACTCGCCTCGGTAGTTTTTCCCTGGTTGTGATATTGGTTGCCAAGATTAAAATGTACCCGCGCGCTGTCCGCCGAGTGCTTCAGGGTCAATCGGTACAAACTTATCGAATCTCTCCAATAAGCATTCTGCTTAAATGTGAGTATCGAATAAAAACCAATCGGTAATGCCGCAAGAACAATGCTCAATACTTGAAATGGCCTTCTTTCATAGAGAAGAATGAATCCTTTAGCCGCGATTAAAAATATTCCAATCGACGGAATATAAAGCCAATGTTCAGCCATGTAGGCATTAAGCGGATAAAGATTTGAAC
>JAGLQN010000145.1 GCA_023136835.1 Candidatus Omnitrophota bacterium
GTCCAGTTTTCCGGGAGCATTATAACCCTCACTTCGTTCGGGTACGGCTGCGTACAAACACTTTATGTTCACTCGCTCCGCTTGTTCCATAAAATGTGTACTTGCCGCCTTCAGGTTATGAGGGATCGTTGCTAGTGATGTTACTCTAATGATTTCAACAGGTTATAAAACTGAAAGGATACTTCGTGGCAAAACCGTGGCAGTTCAAGGAATCTCTTAGACAAGCGGAGTTCTATTAGTTGAGATCATAAGCAAGTTTATTCTTCTTTGCCATTTCAATTAATCTTAGCATCGACTGAAACTCAAACTTTAACCACTTTCTTAAATTTTCATCAAAAAATTTCTTTAAAAACGGATTTATCTTAGTATTTAGTGCCTCCTGCTTTTGCTCTTCATTCATGTCTGCCCTTAAATGCACCTTAGTAATAATTCCTCCATAGTTTTTTAAATTTGATTGAATCATGTTAAATCCTACAATAATATCATCGGCTTCTGGGTTTGAATACGGATCAACTTTTTTTAACAAAGCCCCCATGAGATCATATAAGCTTTTAAATATCAGGCTTAAATGTTCAATAAAATATTTGTTATCTTCACAATAAACCGAGTAATATTCGCCAATCTTGTCTAGTATTCTCTCTTGCATTGGATCTTCACAAAATAGTTTTAGAGTCTCTTCTTCATTAAAATTTGATGTTATTGAAATATAATTACCAATTTTCCCAAATTCTTCTTCTGACTTTTTCAATTCACAAAGCTCCAAAATTTCTTTAATAGGCCCACAAATTACAGCATATCGCACCCTTGAATTAACCCACCCATTCAACCTTTTTATTCTTCCCTCTCGTTGTTTCGCTAAGATAAAATTAATAAGAAACACGGTAACGACAACACCAATCATTTCAGTAAAAACATTAATAGCAAAATCGTCGCTGTCATTCTTAAAACTAAAACCTGACCGTAAACAAAACCAAAAAGCGCCGCCTAGCAAGATGCAACATGCTATGGCCATAATTATTTTCCAAAATGAGATCTTTTTCATTAGTTTTTTAATATCAAATTTCATAAACAGTACACAGCCTTTACTGATATTAACTCATTGATTATTTAACTATATACTAACTTTACAAATCGATCAAATAAAGAATGGCATCAGAAATGAATGCAAAAAAGAATAAAATCGGGAAATACGCCCATATCCTTCTTACCCTTTTTAAGAAATGAAAATTGGTGACAGCCACCAATTGATTATCTTGACACCCTTCGTTTCTTTCGGAAACTCCCCACTTCACTTCGTTTCGTGGGCTACTAATTGTACGCACTTATGTTCACTATTGTTCCATAAGTGCTACAATCGTCGCGTGTACCGATTTACGTTCACTTCGTTCCGTAAATCGAACATTCGCCGTAATTGATAACTGTCACCAATTTTTATGGAAATGACATCTAACCGACAATATCAAACATGATCTTGACGATTTCTTGATCGAGTTTTTGAGCGAACTCTTCAACCATAATTCTTTTGGCGGTTTCTTTGGAAAGGGCTTTCCGGTAAGGGCGTGTTGTGGTTAAGGCGTCGAAAATATCAGCAATAATTAAAATGCGTGTTAAACGGGAGATTTCATCACCTTTCAGGCCATCTGGATAACCGGTTCCATCCAAAAACTCATGGTGATGACGGACAATATCGCATAAGCTGCGCAGGGAATGGATCGGCGCTATGATCCCCTCACCGATGACCGTATGTTTACGCATCATGGTCATTTCTTCCGCATCCAACTTCCCCGGCTTGCCCAGCGCCTCATCTAAAACACCGATCTTGCCGATATCATGAAGCCTCCCGGCGTCGCGAAGCGTCGAATAATCTTCTTCACTGAGATTCAATGATCTGCCAATTTTGACAGCCAGCGTGGCCACGCGCTCTTGGTGGCCGCGCGAATAGGTATCCTTCGCTTCAACAGCCAGGGCCAGCGCTGAAATGGTCTGAAAGTATGTCTTTTCCGCATCATCATTGAGCTTAGTATTTTCGATGGACACAGCCGTTTGATCGGCAATATTGGATAATAGGATCAATTCATCGCGGGTCAATTTGGATTCTTCGCGGGCGCTGATGGCAATAATTCCAAAAATGTTGTCATGGGAAACCAAGGGCGCGCATAATATCGGAGGCTCAAATAAAGCGTTCTCGATGGGCTTGGGAAAATCCCCCGTTTTGTAATCCGTTATAAACGCCGGTTTTTTGTCTTTGACAACCCGGCTGATACTTCCATCCCTTAAGGGCAAGTTCGCCTGAGAAATATTTTCCAGATCAACACCAAACGTCGATTTGATCGAGAATTTTTCTTTTTTTTCATCATAAAGCATTAAAACACTGCGTTGGGCGTTTAAAGCATCGGCAATAGTCTCGACGATCAAATCCAGAAATGTGTCCGTATCATTGATCGTGGTCATGCCCCTGCCCACCCGGCGCAAGACCGAATGCAGGGTCTTCTTGGTCATTTCCAATTTGCGGACATTGGCCTGGAGATGAAGGATCATTTCGTCAAATGTCTGGGCCAGGACCGCTATTTCATTTTTCCCATCGACAATCTCTTTGACCTTATCCGCCCCTAATAATTCCTCCAGGGCCTCGGTATGGACCTTGACCACATTGACCAGGTCCCTTAAGACGACACGCATGCCCCAATACCCAAGGCAAATGCCGATGACGATCAATCCCAGAGGGAAGATATAGTCTCCCCCGGTTATCCCTAATTTTTTAACTTGTTCGTAGAAAAAATAAAGAAGGATGATCGGAAGCGTCGACATCACAAAGAAAAGGATCGAGAACTTCCGAAGGGTATAGGGGCTTTCCAGAGGTGAATATTTTCTCTTTTTCTTCGGCATATTAAATTCCTGGTGATATCCTTATCGAATATATCGGCTCTTTACTGTACTCTTAATAATGCAACATAATGCCGAAAAAAACAAATGGAAAATGGAATAAAATTGGTAACAGCCACCAATTACGGCGAATGTTCGATTTACGGAATGAAGTGAACGTAAATCGGTACACGTGACGAATGTTTAACTTACAGAGCCGCTTTAGTGGCAAACGTAAATTATTACATGTAGTCGCACCCGCGACGATTGTAGCACTTATGGAACAATAGTGAACATAAGTGCGTACAATTAGTAGCCCACGAAACGAAGTGAAGTGGGGAGTTTCCGAAGAAAACGTAGGGTGTCAAGATAATCAATTGGTGGCTGTCACCATTTTTCATTAAAATCGATCAGAAATATTTTGCTGCTTTCCCGGGCCTCTTTGATGGCATCCGTGTCTACGATCCTGACCGTTTTTCCGGTCAAGGCGTCTTCCTTCCCGATTTCCCTCAACGCGCACTTGACCATCAGCCGGATACAGCGGCTGATCGGATGCGTTAACACGCCGTATTCGTCATAGCGTATTTTTTGAGACTGGTCCTTTCGAGGAATAACGGCGATCTCTTCAATTCTTTCGATGTCGGTCTGCCGCAATCTCTTGATCAGAAATGTCAGCTCCCTTTGGCTGGGGGCGACCCGGTGAATGTAAACAGTTGCATTCGCCTGATACGACGCGTAAAGACAGCTGATGACAAGGATAGCTGTTAATGAACGCTTAAAAACTTTCTCAGGTAACATCTCGAAGTATATTGTCAAAGCCCAAAGAAACATCACGAGAAAAACAGGCATCAACCCGGCGAGGCATCGATAATAAGGTGATTCTCCGACGGAGACAAGGTTCGGCAGATAACTCAGCGGCACAAGCGCGATAAATACAAAGACTGTAAATAATTCTCTTCGAACGGTGTTCCTTTTGGGAGACGACCTTTGAAATTTCTTCTCCCCGTCACCGATCACAAAAATAATGGGCACGGCCATAAACAATAACACGGCAAAGGCAATGATCTTCGACGGAAAGATGTTCCAGAAGTTCAGGGTGTTAACGAGCGGTTCGGAGAAAAACCATTCGAGTTTGGCAAAGTAATCGGTATTTACACGGTATGGGTTATGCATTCCCCTCACGAGGGCAATAGAGCCCTGTTTCATGATCTGAAGAAGGATGGCATAAGCAATATGGGCGATCGCCCCGGCCGCGAAGAAATGAAACGCGGTCCTCTTTAAGAACACATAGCCTTCCTTCCTTAATGAATAGATAACAAGCGCGCATAACGCCCAATAAAACGTGGCGGCCGACGCATAAGTTGATATCGCGCAGAATAACAGGACCGCGGCTAAAATGAAATATTTAGCAGTGAAGTTTCTTTTCACCGGCCGGTTTAAGGGCAATCGGCAGATAAGAAATCCGGCGAGGCTCGCTAGTAACACGGCTGTCGAATGGAAACACGCGCCCGTCCAGAAGATCATCACCTGAAAAGGCGGAAGAGTAAAAATGACCGCGGATATCAAAAGGGCGACGAACTTATAGGAAAATTGTTTCTTTAAACAAATAAAACATAGCAGCGCTGAGGCGCTCAATTGCGCCAGGGAAAATACGCGCAGAAGGTTTAAGTCTGAAACAACGTTGACCATCCATCCGGCAAGGGTGAGGATATACGCGCCACCCGCGCGGCCCATTGCAGCGGATATGTCATGTAAGGGGTGCTGGGCGAAAGAGTGCGGCGGTTTTTCCCAGAAAAAAAGATCGTCGTGCAGGACGTAATACCCGAGGAGTGCCGCCCGGTGGGAAAGGGCTAAAAAAAAGAAAATACCTAAAAACACAAAGAGATTCTCTAGAAGATATCTCTTACCATGTTTCGTGTCGTCGCGTGTCATAAGTATAATTGGTGACAGCCACCAAGTAGATACCCACGGGCATGCC
>JAGLQN010000146.1 GCA_023136835.1 Candidatus Omnitrophota bacterium
GACGAAACAGCGATAGAGCAAATAACCACTAACATTCCAAATAGATAGTGAACTATTCACCAAATATTTTTCATCATAACCCAGGTTTGTAATTTTTTTTTATACTGTTTATCAACTTGTTTCATTTTATTAATTTATTTTTTTCTAACGCTTGAACTCACTGGTTTTTACGCAGCGGAGCGGAGTAAAAATCCAGTGCAGTGATTTGTTATGTTTTTTTCCAATTTATCAAATTTTATCATTTAATAACTCCTTTTTCTTTCAGTTCTTTTCGTGCTTCTGCTGTCAAAATTATACTCATGACATTGAGATCCTTCGAGTCATTAAATCCGAGTTCCTTTCTTAATGCCTTTATAAAATCGTCACCATCTTTAAACATGTTAAATTTATCTTGATTTCCTTCACTTCCAATAAGTTTAGTGTCGAACTCTAAATATTTCTTAATTAGCCTGTCACTACCCCAATTCATTAAACCTTTTTTAAACTCCATTATTTCGACTTCTGCTTTGCTGGATAATCCCTGATTTCCTTTTTTAGTGCTACTCAATATTTCAAAATATGAGTTATAAAAATGCTCAAATACTTTTTGCTTCTCTTTTAATATATGAAGGTCGTATTCTCTTTCTTTTGCTTTTTTATTGTTAATACTAACAGTCAAAACAGAAGTAAACGCAGCCACAATAATTGCAACAATCCCCAAAATTGAAATTTTTGATTGTAAATTTTCAACATAGAATATTCCCCAAATCAGAAATCCAGTTAAAAGGAGAAATAAAAAAAACATCCAAATTTCAGAAAGAAAATTATTTTTCATAGTTGTTTATCTCTTGTCCTCTCTTTTAATTTAAACATAACAATTAATATACCAACTTGGTTTTTCCTGGTTTTTTTGTCATAAATTAATTTATATTAAAAACTAAGAATTTTTTTGGGTATATTCTTAACTCATTTAGTGGCAATAGATTACCATATTCCTTCGACTTCTCCTGCCTGGCTTTTGCTATATAATACCAGCAAAAACCAAGTTGGTATAACCTGGGAAAATAGATATTAATATGCTACTGCTTCGACAACATTAAAATTGCGGGTCACAATTTTAATGGCTCAGTACTAAGTGCTGAGCGAAATTTAACTTATCGACAGGTAAGCTAAATGTAGTCAAAGCACTACCATATCAGGAATATGGTTGAAATTCAATAGCTTTGGGATTTGAAGCCTCCTAAAGTTCTCCTCTAGATATATGCCCCAAAATACGTTTTATCCCATCTTGAAAAACATCATCGGAGGCCAACAGGCTCACAACAATAAATGCTTCATTATCAAAGTCAAAAAAATAACCGGGATGGACAAAAACATGATCTTTATTTAGAAATGCCAATGCCCACTCTTCTTCACTGTACGTATCAGGGATCTTCAAGACCGCATACCAGCCGCCTTCTGTTGTCAAAAGTTCACAATCGCGCGCGTTTTCCGCCTGTTCCTTTAAAAAAGAATAATTCTGTCTGATACGCTCATTGATCCTTTCTTGAATCTCTTTTCTGTGTGATAACCATAATGGAAGCGCGTTTTGGGTCGGCGTATTCACTGAAAGATAGGTATCAGCGATCACTTCAAGACGCGAGCTGGCCTTTTTGACCAATTCTCGCGGACCGTTGATAATGATCCAGGATAGCTTCATCTGCGGCAGCCCTAATGTTTTTGAAATACCTCCCAGAACAAATGTGAGAACCTGATCGTTATCGACAAGGCTCACGCGGTCTTGATTCGCGTCAAAAGCAAAGTCCGCGAACACCTCATCGCAAACAAGAGCCGTATTGTGATCCCGACAGAGAACGTTGAGCTCCTCTACTTCCCCCCACCGGACAAACGATCCGGTCGGGTTATTGGGGTTGACCAGAACAAAAGCCCTTGTATCGTCACAAAACAGATGCCGCGCGCTCTTAAGGTCAATATTCCACTTTCCATCATAGATCAGCGGATACGTCTCCAACCGCACATCATTCAAATTCCCCAAAAAAGAAAATAAAGGATAGCTCGGGTGGGGAAAAAGAACATGGTCACTGGGATTGGCCAAAAGGCGAAAAAGATAAGAATACGCTTCCGACGTACTTGCCGTCAGGAAAATCCTCTCCGGAGAAACAGGAGAACCTCTTTCCCTATAATAACGGCTGACCGCTTCGCGGGCCTTGAGGCTGCCCCGGGGTACAGGCTTATACTCTAAATTATCTCCTTCGGCCAAAGCGCTTAAAATATCTCCTCCCGGATAGGAAAAACCGCAATTTGTCGGGTTGGATTCCGTCAGGTCCAGGATCGGGACTTCTTTATTTCGAAGATACTCTAAAGCGACTGTAAGCCTGTTGGATTCTAACGGCCAATTCGTCCGGCGCGCGAATAAAAATGGTTCTATCATTGTCTACTTTTCACGTTCCCTTTCCATCCTGCGCAATTCTTTTTCTTTCTCTTCTAATAATCTCGAGACGCGATCATACTCGGATTTCGCGATCCATTGGACGTCTTCGTTCTTTTTGGATAATTGCGCAATGTCTCTTTTTAAACGCGCGATCTCTTTTTTATCATTTTCCCCTTTAGCCTTGAGCCGGGCATTTTCACCTTCGTTCATCCGGCGTTGGTCATTAAGAGAATCGTTTTGCCGCTTAAAATCCTTCATTTCGCGCTCAAGACGGATATTAAGCGTGTGTTCTTTAGAGAAACTTTCTTGTATTTTCTCTAATTCCGTTCTCAACTGGCGGAATTCTTTTTCCCTCTTATCAATGACATTTTGCTCTTTATTATGCCACTCGCGCTCTTGGGATAATTTTTCTTGGAACTTCTTTACTTTAACGCGCTCAACCATCAAAGTCTTTTCGTTGGTTTTCTCGGCCTTCTGGTAAGCAAGGATCTTCTCGCGCAATGACCGGACATGTCGCTCTAAGCTTGCGGCTTTTTTTTCCAAGTCTTTCTTTTGTTGAATCAACTCTTCTTGAAGCTTTTTTTTCGCCTTCTTTCCTTTTTTCTCTCCCGGGATCAAAAAAACGATCCCCAAAAGGATAAGAATAAGAACAACGCCAACAACCAATAATAGTTCAACAGTCATATATTCCATTAAGAGCAATACCCCGTGTTTTATTGTCCAATTTGTTTTTTCTTCAGGAAGTTTTCCAGATTCCGCTTTGCCGAAATTGACCGGCCGTCTCTCTCGGCAATCGTTCTTAAAAGCCGTTCCGCTTCCGTATACCGGCCATCGTCCTGATAACAAACAGCTAAAGTGCTCATAACCATAAGGTCTTCTTCGTTCAATTCCAGAGACTTCTCAAAATGAGTTATAGCATTCTGGATATCGTCCAGTTTCAGGTAACTTAAGCCCACGCTATACTGAATAGAACCGTTCTCAGGCGCCAGGCTTAAAGCATTCTTGAATTCAGCAAGAGCCTCTTTCGGATTTCCTAAAATATCAAAACAATACCCAAGATGATAGTAAATTCCTTTCATATAACCCGCATAAAACTTCTTTGCTTCTTCTTGGGCTTTCTGCTCGTATCTTCTCATGATCGCAAGCGCTTTGCGGTCTTCACGGATAGCCTCTTCATATCTTCCGGCTGCCGAATAAGCTTTTGCCAATAAAAACCGTGCCCGTCCGAAATCTTTCTCAAACGAAAGAGTTCTTTCAAACAACGGGATTTCGTCCCGCCAATAGGTGTTTTGTTTGATGTTAAACCCGATAAAGATTACGCTCAGGACCCCGATAACGATCAAACCTACGGGAATCGTTTTTTTGACCCTCTGACCTATCCAATAATGACCAGCCCCCATAGTAAAAAGAAGCATCCCGATGAGAGGAAAATACAGGAAGTGTTCTGCCGTAAGTATTATAGAATATTCATTGATCAACGGGATAATATTCAAAGTCGGCGCCAAGGATATCATGAACCAAGTTAAACCAAAGACCATCCATGTCTTTTGCGGTTTTGGCGTCCGGTAAACAAGAAACGCGAAAATAGGAACGACCAATAATATCAGCAGCAACGGACCAAGAACGGGAAGCAAAATATCCTGACTGCGGTAATAATGAAGACCGCGCGGAAAAAATATAAGGCTCAAGTAAGTGAGAAGACTTCTGGGTATGGCAAGCATCCGCATCCAGAGTTCTCCCTGGTTATCGGCGGGGCGCAACAAGGCAAACCCGAAAAGCATCTTTCTTAAAATAAAATATGCCGCCAGAATAACAAAAAACCCGCCAATATAACGCCAGTATTTTTTAAAAACCCTCTTAACAGGATATTCCATGAAACACAGTTCGTAAGCCATGATCAAAACAGGCAATATAACAGATTGCTCTTTGGATAAAAGAGCAAAAAGAAAAAGTATTAGGGAAGCACTGTAAAGAAACAGTTTTTTCCCTCCTGCCGCGGAATGCATCGACACCAGATAGGCATAAAAACTCATCAGGCACAGAAAAGTAAAAATAAGATTGGATATCCCGGAAATACAAGCGACAGCTTCATTCTGAACCGGATGGAGTAAAAATAAAACCGCTGTTGCTAAAGAAAGCCCCTTGTTGTCGAGAACAAAACGGATAATACCGTAAACAAGAAAACTGTTTATGATGTGAAGCAGAATATTGAAGAAGTGGAATCCGTGAGGATCCCGACCTACAACCCGATACAAAACCCTATTGACCAGCTCTAAAAAAGGCCGGTAGTATTTATTAATAAGAGAAAGTTCCGTGC
>JAGLQN010000147.1 GCA_023136835.1 Candidatus Omnitrophota bacterium
TACACGTGGTCTCAAGAGTAATAATACTTATTAAGGTCTGGCGCGCAGTTCCCCGATGTATATTACTAATTCCTCATACTTTTGATCGATATCTTCCAAATCCTGTTCTAACCCTTCCAAAATACCTCTTGCCCCTTTTTCTTCCAGTACGGTAAAAATGGCTCTCATCGGTTTTGCGGAAATATTTCCGCAGGAACCCTTTAGGAAATGCGCGACATGTTCGATCGTTTCAGAATCGTTGTTCTTAACCGCCTCTTGGAGTTCTTGCCGTTTTGTCTGAAAATCCTGAACGAAAATATCGAGTAGTTCAAAAAAAAGATCCTTATCATCTTGAACCCTGTTCATAAATTCATCAAAATCCAAAATTTTTTCGCTCATTGATAATCCTTTTCGTTACGAAAATTTTCCGCCAATAATAAGGGACATGCTTATCCTTTCATTCTCGGGAATTTCAGGTTTTTTGAGATTGCAAACAAATTAAACAGTGTTATTACGATAGTCAACGAGACCATGCAAACAGCCAGTATGGCCTTCCAGCTTCCTTCAAACTCGACGCCCATAATCTCATCGCCTACATATTTAATGATCGCAAGGGAAAAAATGATCGTCGAGCCCGCAACAACAAAAATAAACAGAGAAAACAAAGCCGCGATCAAGACAACATAAGCATTGTATAGAGCGAGATTGCCTTTTGAAATCTTACTAGCCGCGATACCTATACGTTTCATAGTACCATTTTTATTTGCCTAATAACAGGCGTTCCTGAAAACTTTTTAAAATCACCGGCCCTCTTACTGGCCGTTTGCCAATTCGAGTTCTTTTTTGATCGCCTCGATCCTGTCAGAAAGATACGGGTGACTCCGTAAGACCAGCGGCCCCCCGGCACTCTTGGATTCTCTCTGGAGAACTTCCAAAGCGGCAATGCTTGCCTTTGGATCATATCCGGCTGAACGTAAATATTTGACCCCTAAACGGTCAGCCTCATATTCGTCCTGGCGCCCATAAGCGGAAAAAACAAGGTTCATGATCACGTTGGAACTCATTGATGTGATCTCTTTCGCCTTTTCGCCTCCGACCTGTCCGATAACGATACTGCCAACAAGATTATACCCCAAGGCTGCCTGGTATTTTTTTACCGTATGGCGCGCGGCACAATGTCCGATTTCATGCGCCAGCACAGAAGCGATCCGATCATCTTCCGCCAATTTATCCATCAGTCCCGAAAATAGATAAATATTACCGCCCGGCGTGGTAAACGCGTTCATCTCATCTTTCTCAATAAGAAAAAAACGGTACTTGTAATCCTGCCGGTCTGAAACTTGCGCCACGCGCTGACCGATACGACGGACCCTTTCGGTCTTTGCGATATTGTTCGAGAACTTAAACTCGCTTGCAAGCTTCTGGTGAACATCATTCCCTAGGGATACTTCCTCGAGAGTCGAAATAAAAATAAACTCGTTGCGCCCGGTCGCCGGATTATACGTCCCAAGCGAAGCGCATCCGGATAAAAGAAAGACCGTAGACCATAGACAACAGATTATAGACCTGATAATGAGAAATCGAGGCCGCCAATGATTTAATTTTAGTTGTTTAAAAATTATCTTCTTTTTTTCCACTTTATTAAGTCTATAGTCTATGGTCTGTAGTCCATAGTCTATTCTATCGCTCAAATTTCACAATATCTTCCCACCACTGGCTACTATCCCACTTGCTTATTTGCTTCCATAACGCTTTAGCTGTTTTTGTTTTTAAATGATCCGGCGCTGTTATAAAGAATTTTTTCGCTTTGAGATGGCCGCTGTCATAATACTCTTTAGCCTGCAGTAAACATTCCAGAATATCCGCATCCCGGGCCACAATACTGGCTTTGGTCTTCTGAGCATCATATTCCCGGCGCAAAGTCGTCATTTCATCCTTTACGCTTTTATCTAAATCAGCGACTTGGTCTTTAAAAACCTCTTTTTCGGCTTCCTTAAAATCAATATAATGATGCCCCATTTTATGCAGATCATTGATACGCGCTTCATGGATGTCATTAAAAAGCGCCATTGCCATGACCGCAAACGGATTAACTCTTTCAAGATGAGCCATATAATAGCCGATAATAGCGCAGCGGAACGAATGGTCCGCAACACTTTCGGGATCCTTGATGCCTGCAACCCACCAGCCGCTGCGTTTTATTTTTTTAAGCAGGCCAGCCTCGGCGAACAGATTAGTGGCGCTTTGAAGGTCATTCGTGCTTTTTTTGCTGATAACTTTTTTTCTGTTTTGTGATCTCATAGCATAAAATCGTCGTCGCATGCGCCACATTGAACGATAATGTGTCGCAGGCCATAGGAATGGACAATCCAACATCTAATGTTTTTCGGATAATGTCTCTTATCCCCTTTTGTTCCGAACCGATAACAAGCCCCAGCGGATACGGCAACTTAACTTCACTTAAACATCTGCCTCCTTCGACAACAGCCCCGGCGATCTGGAAATTTTCTTCCTTCGCCTTTTTGATAGCATTTCCAAGATTCGGAACTTTCGCGAACGGAACATAGTTTTCTCCACCGGCAGCCACGCGCAGAACTGTTTCGGTCACGCTGACAGAATCATGCGCGGGCAAAACAATAGAGAACTTTCCCAAACAGGCGAGACTCCGGATAATCGCCCCAAGATTCTGGGGATCGTTGAGTCTGTCAAGAAAGACCAGGCAACGTTTTTTCTTAAGTGCTGTCTCCATTAATTCCCCGTAGGGAATATAGTTCATATCATCCACATCAGCTAAAATCCCCTGCGTATTCTTATCCCTTCCAATCTTCATCATTTTCGACTGCGGGACCGGAAAGATCGGGATGCCCCACTGCCTTGCCTTCTTATGAATAAACAGAGTGCCTTTAAAGCCGTGTTGGATGTAGATCTTTCTTATGCTCGTCGGGTTAGACCGCAAGCGCTCAACAATAGAATTTCTTCCAAAAAGTTTCATAATCTCATCACACCGTTAAAATCATTTAGTCCCGCGATATGATCTTCTGTGTTCGCTCCTGAACTTCCCTGTCATAGGTCGCATCTAAGCGGTCTTTTTGTTCGACGTATTCGACATACGTGATCTCTTTACGTAAATATTGCCGTTCCACATCATCACGTTTTTCCTTGTATTCGGCAAAATGCGGATCCCGGATAAACATCTCGGGATTTTCCAAATAATTTTGCCCGTAACTGCATCCGGCCAATACAAGTGTGCAGAACAATAAGAGGCTTTTTTTGATCATCATTTTTTCCTTTTTTAACTGTTTTCGAGAAAATCGTCTACGGCGATGACTTCCAGTGATTTTTCGCGCTCTTCGCGTTTTATACTCTTCTAGAGTGTAAAAAATCTATTTCTTGATCCCTAACCCCAAATAAACCACAGGACGTAAAATGCTCCACCATCCGGTCAACGGCCGCATTTTCGTATAACCGGCCTTTTTCGGCGGATAGATTTTCGTCACAGGCGCTTCCTTAAATTTAAATCCCAATGTGATCGCTTTATAAAGCAAATACGGTTCGATCTCGTAGTGGTCAAGCCATGATTGGTCAATATTGATCTCTGGGTGATCAAAGATCGAAAGCCGGAATGCGCGGAACCCGTTGGTACTGTCAGTTATCTTTTGCCTCGTGATCAATGACATGAGCCAGGGGTGCATCTTTGTCGCGACTTTTCTATAAAGCGGCATATCCCCACCGATCCCCTCATGCTCCTTATAGCGGGAACCCTGCACAAAATCATAACCTTCTTTAATGACCGGGTCAGTCAGACGCGGGATCTCATCCGGGCTATCTTTATTGTTCCCCGCCATGATAACAAGAACTTCATACCCTTGGCTTCGCGCATGTTGAATAGCTGTCCGGATAGCCGCCCCGACGCCCTGCCTTCGTTGATGTTTGATCGTTTTAACTCCTTGCGAAGCAAAATTGTTAATGACTTCCGTCGTGCCATCATCCGAAGCGTCATCAACGATAAGATAATCAACTTGACTGTAAACACTGCTTTTCAAAAAACGTTCAATAACATTCTTTAATTTTACATTTTCGTTAAACGCAACAGGACAAACCAAGACATTACTCATTAATTTCCAGTCCTTGATCTTTGAGCGTATATTGCGACCCGCAGGCGCATTTAAGGCTATCGTTGATCCTGCGCCCGCAACAGCACGCAAACCCTTCGGCTTTAGCCGGATTGCCATAAACAACCGTATGCGCCGGAACGTTTTTTGTCACAACGCTCCCGGCCCCGATAACCGAATACTCGCCAATTGTTATACCGCAGAGAATGACACTGTTGCTCCCTAGTGTTGCCCCCTTCTTAACGACCGTCCTCTCTAAGATCCATTGATCTTCACGGTGGCTGCGCGGGTTCCGGTCATTGATAAAAACAACGTTTGAGCCCACAAAAACATCATCTTCTATTTTCACACCGTCGAATACCGCCACATGATGTTTAATAGTAACATGATCGCCAATCACAGCTCCTTTTTCAACAAAACTACCGTCACAAATATTACATTCCCGACCGATGACAGCTTCGGCCTGAATATTGGTAAAAGCCCATATCCGTGTTCCCTCGCCTACTCGGGCACCTTGATCGACTAATGCCTGTTCATGTTTAAAATAGTTCATCATTTTTTCCTTAAGAAATCGATACCGAGACACCTTTTTGTTCCATTGATGATTGAATGGCACACAATGTTTTGACAACTTCAAAGCCTTTCTGTGCGTCAGATAACTCGGCCGGAGACGTTTTTCTTATACACTCCAAGAAATATTCTCCTTGTTTCTTTAACGGTTCTCCCGAGGCAACTTTCGGGATCGTGATACTCCCCTCTTGCGAAAGCAGCTGGAATTCACCATAGGTTTCATAAAAGGTCCTCGTCTTCTCGACATGTTTATCGTAAAGCTTGATAGGCCCGACATTATCCAGGTCATCCCAGACAACCATTTTCTTATCGCCCACGATTGTGATCTGCCTAACTTTTTTGGGATCAAGCCAGCTAACATGAACGTTCGCTAAAATATTATCGGGATATTCCAGAGTGGCAAAGGCTAAATCTTCTAAAGACTCTCCTAAGCATTTCTGCCCGCATCCCGATACATTCAACGGACAATTATCGAACAAATAATTAAAAATAGAAATATCATGCGGCGCCAAATCCCATAAGGCGTTGACATCATAGCGAAACGGGCCCAAATTCGTCCTCGTCGAATAGGCGTAATAGATCTTTCCCAATTCCCCGGACCGAATATATTCCTTAAGCCAGACGATCCCCGCATTAAAAAGAAAAATATGCCCAACCATAAGAACTTTTCCTTCCTGTTTTGCGAGACTTTTAAGTTCCTGGCATTCCTCCGGAGTCATCGCCAATGGTTTCTCGCAAAGAACATGTTTTGAGCATTCTAAAGCTTCTTTGGTTAGGGAATAATGCAGTTTTGTCGGCGCCGCGATACAGACCGCCTGAACATCTGGGTTATTGAGAATATCCCCATGATCCTGTGTGGCCTTAACATTCAAGAAAGTTTTTTGAATCGCGTCCAGCCGTGATTGATCGGGATCAGCGCACATTAAAACCTTTGAACCCGGCAAACGCGAAAAGATCCGTATGTGATTAGGTCCCCAGTGACCGCATCCGATCACTCCAATATTGATCAGTTTTGATTCCATGGATTAACACTCCAATGTCATATGGCCGTTGAATTTTACGAGCGTTCGATTTTTAAAACCTTGTACTGTAAAATTCCCGCGGGAACCTCGATCGCTAACTCTTCACCTTCCGCGTGCCCCAGCAATGATTTGCCGATCGGGGAGAGAATGGAAATTTTATTATCTTCATAGCTGGACTCCTCTGCGGAGACCAGTGTATATTTCATTTCCTCTTCGCTATCCAGGTCTTTAAGCGTCGCGATAGCGCCAATATAAATTTTATCCGATGGGATGTCCTGGTCTTCGATAATTTTAGCCCTAGCCAATTTATCTTCCAAGTCCGAGCGCCGTGCGGCGTTATAGGCCTGCGCCTCTTTAGCCGCATCATATTCGGCGTTCTCTGACAAGTCTCCCTGCAGTCGGGCCGTCTCGATCTCTTTGGCGATTTTCAGGCTATCCTTCTTTAATTGCTCGAATTCGTCATGCAGTTTATGGAAAAACTTCCTCGTCAAGTAAATATCTTCAGACATTGTTTATTCCTCTTAAATGAGCGCCTGACTTACAGAGCTATAGGCGATGTAAGTCAGTGCGCGAATTTAACCCCACCCCTTTGAACTACTCTTTTCAATAAAATGAAAAGGGACGGGGTAAGTTCGGGCAAACGATTTAGGCTTGCTATCGCTCCCTAAATCGCGCCCTCACTTACATCGTTTCAATAGCTTTCGCCATGATCGGGATGATTTCCTGGGCTTCTTCTTTGGTCATACGCCCCAATTTCGCAAAGCGCCATTCTTCATTCTGATTTTGATTTTCCCTGGATATCTGAAGTTTTTTGGTGCCCTCATTATAAGAAAAGACCCCCACGGTGATCCGTGTGTCTGCAACTTCTTTTGTTTCCTTAAATGATGCGACATCTAATGATTGATCGTATGGCATTTTTCTTCCTTTCGTTGAAGTGAATTAATTAAGTTTACATTCCTGAAAGGCCGGGCATAACGGCCTTCATTTGTTGCGCGGCTAAATTTTGTGACTGTCGAATAGCCGCGTTAACGCTGCGCAAAAGGTCCTTCTCGAGCCTTCCCTTGCCACCAGCGTTAACAAGTGCTTCATCTATTTCCAGCGACTGGAAATTCTGAGAACCGTTAACAACGATCCTCACTCCATCAACCTCATTGACCTCGACCGTTGAAGCGTCTAATTCTCTCTTGATACGGTCAGCTTGCTTCTTCATTTCCATTAATTCTTTCATTTTATCGAACATCAGAAAACTCCTCCCTTTATTAATTCATTTCTACCGCTAAATTTATCCCGCGATAATATATCCAAGCTTGGCGTTGTTCAAGGATTAACTTGGCACCCCAAGCGTTCCTACTGCAACCGGTAACTTAGATCAATGAGTGTCGCAACGATAAATCCCCTGAAAAATATAATCACTAAGAACGCGATGATCGGGGACAAATCGATTCCCATCGGCGGTAATATCCTTCGAATCGGTTGCAATATCGGTTCAGTCGCCTTATAGAGAAACTGGACGATCACATTGTAGGGATCCGGATTAACCCAACTGATGAGGGCCCGGATAAGAATAAGCCAATAAAAAATGCTCAAGACAATATCAGCAACACTGGCCAAAGCCCTTATAAAATTACTTAAAACGAACATACTACGGACCCTCCTTTACTGTTAATAAATACCCAACGGCCGTCAGACCTTCTTTAAGTTTTCCGGAACCTTTTCCTGTGAATAATTAATCGCGTTAATAGGATAAGGAATCGTGATCCCTTCCTTGGCATAACGCTTATGTAATCTCTTTATAAACTCATGCTTGATCAGGTAATTGTCAACGAATTCTTTTGCCCTTAAAATAACTGAAAAATTAATACTGAAATTATCGAACGTATGATATCGGATAAAGGGGTCAAAATCCTCTACGCCGCCCTCTACTTCCTTTAGTGTTTCCTTCCCTACCTCAATGGTCACGCGTTCGACTTGCTCAAGATCTGAATCATAATGCACTCCGACTTGAACCAGGACAGCCAACTCTTTTTGAGGATAATAATAATTAATGACCTTCGCGTCAACGATCACTTTGTTGGGAATGACCACAACATTGTTGGGAAGCATCCTTACCCAGGTAGAACGCCAGCCGATCTTGTAAACATAGCCTTCCTCGCCGGATTCCAGTTTAACAAAATGTCCAACCTTGATCGGTTTATCCATGACCAACTGTATTCCTGAGAAAAGATTTTCCAGCGTCGGCTGCAAAGCTAAAGCGACCGCCAGAGAACCGACGCCCAGAGAAGCCAAGACCGGTGTTATCGAAACGCCGAAACTATCCATAAGGATCAGGATGCCAAGACTGATAACGATAATACGGACAAATCCCCGGACGACCCCCCTCCGGAAGCCTTTAAGATCTCAACTTTTCCCGAATAAGAATTGATAATGGCATTAAGAAATTTATCAAAGAACAAAACAATGGCGATAACAGCTATCGCTTTAAACCCGACAATAAAGTACGTTGTTAATTCATTGTTCGTTGCTATCGGTATCAATCTCTCGACAATCGCGCCACCGCTCGCCAAGATGAGCAGTGTTAAAGGGAAATCCGCCGATTGGACAAAAATGTCATCAATCCGTGTCTTTGTTTTTTTGGCAATCTTTTTTATAACTGTAAAAAAGATCTTTTTAACGAAAAATAATACGGTTACCCAAACAAGAAAGATAACCGGAATAACGATCCGGATAGAAACCGATACTCCCAAAATATTGATCTCCGACATATCTCCCACCCCCTTCTTCAAGTTAGAAAACTCTGAACAAGCTCCCATCAATAATCCGTTGTTCCAAACGGTCCAAAAGCCGTTTGGATTTAACCGAAATATAATACATCTCTGTTAAGATCACATTGACTTCCTTTGATGTTGTCGACAAGGACCGCGCTGTCTCCGCCAAGGTCTCGGACAATTCTTGCATATCGACTTTATTGAAAACTTCTGATGTCTTGGTAAACGATTCAGCGGCATTGGCAAAAACCTCGGCGATATCCTGAACATTTAAAGGATCTTCTCCAATAACCGGCTGGTCCAGGTCCACCACTTTTCCACCTTCTCCGGCATAAATTTCAATCATCTTCTCCCCCAAAATCCCTTCTGTCTTAATCGCAAAACGCACCTTTTGCTCCGTTTGCCTTCTATATTTATCAAAGATATTGAGTTTAACCCTGACCCGCCGGCCTTGAAATTCCCTCTCCAGAAAATTGATATCGGATACTGTCCCGACGTTGACACCGGCTAACCGAACAGGAGCGCCCTCAATCATGCCCCCGACATCCCGGAAGAGAACCTCGACCTGGAACTTGGGCTGCGTGAAGCCCTTGTTCTTCCCGATCGTAAAGATCACCATTAAAACCAGGCCAAGCCCGATAAGAAAAAACATCCCGGCAAAAAACTTGATTATAAATTCTTTTCCTCCCATCATTAACCTCACACCCTTGGACGACTATTGGATAAATGCCCGGACAAAAGTATCCGAAGATGCTTCCATCTGAGCCTGCGTTCCCATTGCAACAATCTTCCCGCCGCGGATCAATGCCGCCCGGTCCGCAACGCGCAATGCATTCCTAATATCATGAGAAGTAATCACCGTCGTGCACCTGAGTTTTTTCGAAATGTTTTTGATTAAATCTGAAATATCCCGGCTGCGGATCGGGTCGAGCCCCGAAGTCGGTTCGTCACAAAACAGGATTTTTGAACCTAGTATTATCGACCTCGCTAATCCGACCCTTTTTTTCATTCCGCCGCTTAATTCGGAAGGATATTTCCTCTCAACCCCCTCTAGATCGACGACTTCTAAAATATTTTTTACTTTTGACTCAATAGCCTGCTTGTCAAGATCCGTATGCTCCGCAAGAGGAAAAGCGATATTCTCAAAAACATTCATAAAATCGTAGAGCGCCCCTTCCTGAAAAAGATATCCGATTTCTTTTCGTATCTTTAAAAGTTCTTTTTCCGCAAGTTGCGTGATCTCGTCCCCATCGATCCAGATCTTACCGCTATCAGGCTTAACAAGGCCTATCATGCTTTTTAAAAGGACGCTCTTGCCCGTACCGCTTCCCCCTAAGATCACAAGAATCTCACCCTCTTGGACCTCAAAGTCAATATCATCAAGAACAACCTGCCCGTTAAATGATTTGGTTAAATGCTCAACGCGGATCATTCACTTGTTCTCTTTTCAAAAATCCGGAACTTATTCCTGCCGAACTTGGTATATAAACGATCAAAGGGGCGGACATCAACCTTGTCAGTAAAAAGTTGGACCCCTTGATATTCTCCCGATAAACTCATTTCTGAATCCAGGAAGATCTCAATATTGTCCACCGGATACCATAATTCATCTTCAAAATCAGCCGGCTCGCCGTCACGGATCCACTTTGCCTCAATTGCTGCGATAGAATAACTATGAACCTGGCCGACATTTCCTCCGGCATTTTGGCAACCCGCTACAGACCAAAGACCAAAGACCAAAGACAACAGACTTAAAATCCTTCCGAAGCGTTTATTTAATAAATTTGTTATGAAATGATTATCTGGCATATTTAAATCCCTTTTAAATGATAATTAAGTTCCCCAAATCCTTTAGTCTAAAGTCTACGGTCTTAAGTCTATTTTACCCCCAGAATGTTATAATTATTTTCGTTAATATGGTATTTGAAAGGATCACGATAATGATCGAATAGGCAACCGCCTTTGTCGTGAATTTTCCAACACCGAGAGATCCGCCTCTTGTCACAAAACCCTGATAACAGCAGATCCAGCTGATAAGAACAGCAAAAAAGAACACTTTCGAAAATCCGCTGAAAAAATCAACATACCGGATAGCCCGAAGCGTTTGGTTTATATAAAAAGCGCTGGGTATATGCGCCTCAAAGACGCCAACCAAGTAGCCGCCGGCAATGCCGACAACTTCCGAAATAACCGTTAAAATAGGCAGGACAAGAAAACAAGCGATCATCCGCGGTACGATCAAATACTCGATCGGATCGACCCCCAAAGATCTTGTCGCCAGCATCTGGTCATTGACGTTCATTGTTCCCAATTCGGCCGTAATGCGCGCGCCGGCTTTAGCTGAGAAAATGATCGCCGTAAAAACAGGACTCATCTCTCTTACCAGCGACCAGGCCACGAGCTGCGCTATGTATTCTTTAGCGCCGAATCGCGTCAGCGTTACCGCTCCCTGGATCGCGAGAACAGCTCCAGTCGCAAAAGAAGTCAGAACAATGATCGTAACAGACTGAACACCCTGCTCATACATCTGGCGGAGGACTTCTCCCTTGCGGATGCGTCCGCGCAAAACATTTCGGACGATATCCCCTAAAAAACAAAGAGCATTTCCTAACTCAGCTATACTATAAGCAATAAGACGAATCAGAGCCATTATTATTGATCTTTCCGCTTCTTACCTGAACTTAGCCAAATTTTTCCAAACTCAGAAGTGATCTTAGACTCCTCATTTTTAGGAATATATTTCCGCGATTCCGCTAAACTTTTGTTTGCTGAGCCTCTCTCAGATTTCCCGGAGCTCTTATGTTCAATGCGCACCTTTTTCCCGGGAACCTTTGCCTGATTTAGAAATTGCCGGACTCCGCTGATCTTCGCGCCTAATGCGCGTACCGCATATTGAACATCCCGGTCGTCACTAACGACAATAATATTCTTTGAATTCCGCGCCTGCGCAACAATTTTCTTAATCTTATCGTCCGCTGATTCTCCCTGCGAGAAAATAACCTTAGCCAACGGCGATGTCATCCCGCCGAAAACTTCCAGATTCCCGTCAAAAACAACGGTCACGCGATTGTTCGAGCTTCCTTGAGGCGTATATTGTTCGATAAAACGGATCAGCTGACGGCGCCGGTCTTCAAGTTTCGCTAGATCCAACACCGACGGCATCTGATGAATAACGTTGTATCCGTCCAACAGATAATGAATAGACATAAATAAATCCACCGACAAGTCCAACCATGACCATAAAAAGAAAGTTGATCAATGACAAGCTCACAGCGACTCCCGATTCAATTCCGATCTTTGCGAATAAATAGGCGGCACCGACCTCCCTCACCCCGAGGCCGCCGATCGAGGGAACCGCAGCCACAACACAGAGGATAGGAACAAAAATAAGAAAAGGCGCGAGAGGAACATCCTGATGGAGCGCTTTTGCCGTAAAATAATAGGTAAAAGCAAAGATGATCTGACTCACGCATGCCAGAATGATTCCCTTGATCCCTTCCTTGTACTTATGCGCGCCCTTTAATAAAGCAATATCATAATGCATGGTCATCAAGCCGTTCTTCAAACGAGGAAAATAGTTGAACATCCGGCACCCAAAAGTATAGATCTTTTCATTAAACAGCACTGAGGCAATAACAAGGACGCCCACCGCTATAAGGACAATAGGCGTGATCAAAGTATTGTCCGTAATCATTTTGTGCCCGAATATAAAGGCGATAACAGCGACGATCGCTATAGCGGCAAATCCGCTTAATCGGTCGATCAGAACAGAAGCCACTATTTTCGGTTTCTGCGAACTGTCCTTGCATAATCCGATCACCTTGATCAGGTCTCCCCCAATAGCCGTCGGGAGAAAAAGATTTCCGAACAGGCCATAAAAATAATGTTGAATAACGCTTTTGAAGGGTATCGATAGATCAAGAGCCTTAATGAAGATAAACCATCGGCACAGAATAATACAGTTAATGATCACGAAAATACAAGCGGCAAGAAAAATATAGGTTAAATCGGCAGATTTAAGAACCTCGATCGTACTTTCCATATCGATCTTTGAGAAAACATACCATAAGAGAACACCGCTAAAACCTACACGGACCAGAAAAGAAAGTAAACTTTTGATATTTTTCGTCAAATCCATGTTCTACCCTTAAAAATCATCGTGAAGCGATTTTCTTGGAACATTCCTTAAATCCATGTTCAGCAATATAAGAACTTCGGACTAAAGGCGCGCTCATTACATGTTTAAATCCAAATTTTAGTCCTCTTTGTTTATAAACCTCAAACTTTTCAGGGGGCACAAAACGCTGGACTTGTAAATGCCGTTTCAATTGTGTCGGTGCCAGATACTGTCCTATCGTAAGAATATCACACCCGGCATGAGCAAGATCTTTCATGACCTCGACGATCTCTTCATCCGTCTCGCCTAAACCTACCATGAAACTCGACTTAACAAAGATTGAAGGTTCCAGTTGTTTTAAATTTTCCAGGACTTTTAAAGAACGGTCATAATCCGCCTGCGGGCGGATCGCCGGTGACAAGCGACGGACTGTTTCAATATTATGGCCAATAACTTCAGGTTTAACCTCTGCCATTTTTCTCAAGCTTTCAAGCTTCCCAGAAAAGTCCGGAACGAGAACTTCGATCCTCGTTTTAGGATTAATTTTCCGGATACGCTTGACCGTCTCAACGAACTGCCGGGCTCCTCCGTCATCAAGATCATCACGGGTAACAGAAGTAATAACCGCATATCTGAGACCTAATTCCTCAACAGCCAAGGCAACTTTTCGTGGTTCATCAAAATCGACAGCCATAGGCTGACCGGTTTTAACAGCACAAAAACGGCAGGAGCGCGTACATATCTCCCCAAGGATCATAAACGTCGCAACTCCTTCTTCCCAACATGTTCCCATATTCGGGCAGAAGGCGCTCTCACAGACTGTATGAAGCCCTGAAGCAGAAAATCTTTTTTTCATTTCCCGGATCGTGTTCGCATCCGGGATCTTTTGATTAAACCATGAAGGTAGCCGCCCTGTTTCTGGAACCAAAATATCGTCAACCATGCAAGCCATAACGGATTATTCTTTTTGTTCTGCCTCAAAATTTTCTAACTGTTCCTTAAACGTAACTTTTTCTTCATCACTAGCATAATCGACAATCATCACCCCGTTAAGATGATCAGTTTCATGCTGAATCACCCTTGCCAACAGCCCATTACAGGTCAATTCCATCGTTTGATTGTTTTCATCGCCATAGTAAACCGTAATTTCTTCGGAGCGCCTTACCATGATTATGACTTCGGGAACGCTTAAACATCCTTCCTCAAAAACACATAAACCGCTCTTCTTTTTGATCTCGGGATTAATGATGACCATGGGGCCATCACCCACATCAAGGACAAAAAATCGTTGATTGATGCCGACCTGGGGCGCGGCTAAGCCAACTCCCTTAGATTGGTGCATGGTCTCGATCATAGCATTGATAACCATGCGCTCACTGGAGCCCACTTCTTTGACAGGAACACATTTCTTGCGAAGGCAAGGATCTCCGCATATCCGAATTCTTAAGGTCGAAAGAGTCATTTCCGGTCAATCATGCGCCAAGAGAGCATGTTAATTTTTGATTTTATTTCTTTCATCCAAATAGATGATCTTTGCTTTATAATCTTTTGCTTCTTCGGGTTCCATCGCGGCATAACTCAAAACAATAATCTGGTCGCCAACAAGCCCGAGACGCGCCGCAGGACCGTTAAGGCAGATTTTTCCAGATTCTGCCTCGCCGACAATAACATAAGTCGTAAATCGATTCCCGTTATTAATATTCAGGACGTCAACTTTCTCACCGGGAAGAATGTCAACGGCTTTCAGTAAAGTCTCATCGATTGTGATGCTCCCCTCATAGAGCAATTCGGATTCCGTGACGTATCCATGAGCGATTTTTGATTTACATATCTCGATAAACATTACAACAACACCTCAAGTTTTATATTTTTTGATTAATTTTTTCAGATAAAACATCTTTTGATACAGCGCCGACTATCTGTTCAACAAGCTCTCCCCCCTTAAAAATAAGCAGAGTAGGAATAGACATAACCTGATAATTGCCGGCCAGGTCTTGCGCATCATCAACGTTTACTTTCACAACTTTAAGTTTACCTTCGAGTTCTTCGGCAATCTCATCCACGATTGGGCCAACCATCCTGCAGGGACCGCACCACTCTGCCCAGAAATCCACTAAAACCGGAAGATCCGACTTTAATACTTCACCTTCAAAATCTTGACCTGTAACGTTCAAGACAGCCATAACATCCTCCTGTCATTTTCATCATTAACCATTAAGGGTAAATGATGTGACCCCCTTAGGCGGCCTTTTTAAAATCCTGAAAATTAAACACAGATGATTATTTATATCAATATTAATATTGGGTAATTAGGCAATATTATATACACAGAGACTTAATATATCAACCCTTGTTTTTTAAGCCTAAAAAATCGCGAATATCCCAAAATTTCAGGGATTATGTTAAATAAATGTTGAGGAAATTATTCCCGGAATGAAAATCCTTGAAATGGAATGAATTAGGAAGGTTTATGATGAGGATATAGAATAAGTCTTTAATGCCGTGCTTCGCTACGAATATTGGCAAATTTGTTATACAATCCCACCGTGGCCTGTGCAACGCTTTTGCGGGTAAAACTTTTCTCTACCATGTTTCTGCCGACGTTTCCAAGCCTATCCCTCAATTCATCATCAGAAAATAGCTGGATAACACGCGAAGCCAATTCCTCATACCCTTTGACCGGAATGACAAATCCATTGATCCCGTCCCCAATGATTTCCGGCATCCCCCCCATTTTTGTTACAATCATTGGTTTAGCCGAAGCCATTGATTCAAGCATTGTCAAGCCAAAAGGTTCAGAAGCCGTGGAAGGATAGATACATACCTGAGAAGCAGCATAGATCATCGGCATATCTTCAAGAAGATAGGAATCGATCAAGACATTATCACGCAGATTGAACCTCTCAACAAGATGGACCATGTAGGCAATGTCTTTTTGTTGTGTTAATCCCCAATCAACAATGTTCTTTGTGCCGGCTAAAACAAGCATGGCATCCGGAATTCTCTCCCTAATAAGCCGTAAGGCTTTAATGCTCACATCGCATCCCTTAGCCATTCCCATGCGGGCAGGATGGAAAATTACTTTTTTCCCCTTTAACTGTGGATACTTCTTGTAAATCGGTTTTGGATTAACTTTGGGATTAAACATTTTTTCATCAATCCCATGATGGACAGTAGTTGTCTGGCGATGGCTGCAGCCAATACCGATCAACTCTTTCTCAATGAAATGGCTTACAGCGATGATATGCGTCCAGCGAATATTCGTTGTTAAATCCAAGTACAGATCGTCATCCCAAACATTATGGGCTGTTAAAAAAAGCGGGATCCCTTTTTCAACCGACATTTTTTCGAGCGTCTTGGCATGCATCCGGCTGAAATAATGCATATTGTGGGCATGAAGAATATCCGGTTTTTGCTTATCAATGAACTTGCTATAGACCTGGCATACTTCTTTTTCAATACCGTGAAGACCTCGCTGGACCAGCCAGTTTAGGTCCATAATCGGCGCCCGTTGGATCTTCACCCCCCTATATTCATCATCGGTCCTGGCGCCTTCAGCACTGCCTGTCAGCAAACTGACATTATGCCCCATTTCGACCAGTGTCGGAAGCAGGATCGTTAAGTGCGTTTCCACGCCGCCTATGACGGGAGGAAAACCCCAATGCAAATGCGCAATATTTAATGTTTTTCCACTTTTTTTCTTCATTTTCCCATCACAAGAAAATCGCCCACGCGATGACTTTTGAATAATTTTTAAAGGAAACATAGTGCTAGTACTTCAGAAAACTTTACAATCTTGGAAAGTTACCACTTTCAAGACTGCTAGAAAACTTTCCAAGCAACACTAGCTTTCCATAATATTTTAATGGAAGCTAGTACCGCACTGCCTTTATCTGTAATGTAGCTCGTGCAGTATTGACTACAATTAAATAATAAGGTAAGTCGTAGTAAAGAAAACGAAGGTTTTCTTTGCAATTTCCTGACGTATTAATAATAAGCACCTTCCGGCCTGTGTCCATGTCGACGGAATATATATCCTTTTCCAGGATGCAAAAAATGATTCTTGCCGAAGATTCTCATCTTCAACTTTTTCCTTTGTTTCGATTCAACTCTAATATGTACTTCGTTATTATTCACGACGATCCGCAGCAAGAAGCTCTTCCATAATAGACTGAACTGTATATATTGCCAAGTTTTAGGCATTTTGGGATCAAAGGATAAAGTATGGCTCGCTATTTTAACCCCGGCAAATCCATTAATCACGCTTTGCCATACCCCTCCGAGAGAAGCCGCATGAATTCCCGCATGCGAATTTCCGTGCAGATTGCTGATATCTGCCCGTAAAGCAACATTGAAAAACTGATACGCCTGATTCAGTAAGCCGCTTTCAAGTGCCATAATCGCATGGATCGCCGGACTTAATGAAGATTTATGCAGTGTTCTGGGCGCATAAAATTGATAATTATTTTTCTTCGCCTCCTTAGGAAAAAAGTCCGCCAATAAATAGAGCAACATTAAAACATCCGCCTGTTTGACAAGTTGTGTCTTATTATAGTCCTTGACTTTGACACCCTTGGGAAGCATGGGGATCCCGTTCTCATCAAGATCAACGATATTAATATGCTTTTTTCGAAAATAACCATCAAACTCTTCGATCACATAATCTTTCTTGCGGTATTTAAAAACAATTTTAGGAACAATGTGCTTCCAAGTATTAGCTTCTTTATCTGTCAGATCGATCTTACCGCGTAATTCCCTGTAAAGTTTCGGCTTGGTTTTCTTAAGAGTATAATAAAATTTGTGGGCGATCGAAAGATTCCATTTAGCCATGACATTCGTATAAGCATTGTTATTTACATGTTCGTGAAACTCGTCGGGACCGATGACATCCCTGATCTCATATTTCCCTTGCCTGTTACGCTGCACCCGGCTGGCCCAGAACCGTGCCGCCTCAAAGACCATTTCATAACCGTAGTCCTCCATAAATTCTTCATCATCGGTGATCTCAACATACTGACAGCAGGCAAAAGCGATATCCGCCGTAATATGATGCTCGAGCTTGTTAGTCTTAATACGGATGATCTTCCCGTCGAGGTCTTTTGCCCACGTCGGCGTCTCCTCTTCCCCTGTCCCTGCTGACTCCCAGGGATACATCGTTCCCTTAAACCCTTGTGTTTTAGCGATATCCCTGGCTTGGTCCATCCGGAAGTATCGATACAGCAGCATATTCTTAGCAACATCCGGTATCGCATAGGCATAAAACGGCAGCATAAAAATCTCGGCATCCCAGAAAACATGCCCGCGATAACCTTCACCGCTTAAGGTCCTTGCCCCGATACTCGAAAATCCATTATC
>JAGLQN010000148.1 GCA_023136835.1 Candidatus Omnitrophota bacterium
TTTTACCTTGAAAGGTTTTATTGAATTTATGTTTTGAAGACCGTTGAAGTTTTTTCAGATCCTCTTTCTTCTCACCGCAGGCTCCAATATAGAAGATCTTGGTAAATACAATCGGTCGTCTTTTCTTTAATTTAAGTTTCAAAATATTGTCATGCGCATACACTCTTTTCTTGCCGATCATATAATAAAAACCACTGCGGTAGATCACTTGATGCTGCTTTTCTAATGTTTCCAAAAGCAGATAACTAGCATGTTTTTCCCGGGCTAATTCTTTAATATGAAAATGACGTTTGTTCCCTTCGGTGATCGTTCCTTTATTGTGAACGGTTGTATCAAGGCCGCTCTGGATCTCGACCTCGGCACTATCATCTAGAGGTGTAAGCGTAATCTGCATAATACCGATATTTTTATCATGCATTGAAACAAAACGGATCGATTGATAATCGTAGCGCCTTTTCTTACTGTCCGAATAGACAGTACGGCGGACAAGAAGGCCATCATGCATATTCAAGACCCTTTGATGGTCCAGGACATCCATTGCGACCGCCCCGACTTTCTCACCTTTAACGGTAAATTTAAAAAAGAATGGATTAGGGAAATTCACTAATTCAGCGACCTGGGAGGTAAGGTGATCATAAACCCCGGCAATATACGTTCCCGCCCAAGCGCCTTTAGGGATCTCTTCTAAAATACCCCGCGCCCCTAAATAACCGTTGCCTAACGCAAACTGGGTTTCACGGATATTTTGGATTCCGGTATCAAATGTCTCGGCTTTGATACACCAGAGGTCTCTGTTTTTATACTTTGCATAATAATCAGGCATATAATATCCTTTTTGATAAAAATAGTCTTTATATAATAGAGTTATCCGGGATTTTTGTCAAATGAATGCTGCTCTGAGGGATCCTTCACATATCATCTGCTTATATTGATCCTTTTATCCCTGCAAATAACATAAACAAGCGCCAACCCTAAAGCGGCACTAACACTGTTAAGACAAACGTCCTTTAACTGGTAATAGCGGTTCGGTAAAAGATATTGTATCCCTTCATCCCCCAGCCCAACAAAAGATGTTATTATAAATGCCGCAAAATAGGACTCGCCGTTTTTAAAATCCAGCATAAGGGCCCGGTAAACCAAAAAAGCCAGAACGCCATATTCAATAAAATGCAACCGCTCTTCCGGAATGGAAAGTAACGTCATCCCAAAAAAATATCCGGTCATGACTAAAAAAAGCAGGAAATAGGTCGCCGGCTTACGTATATACTTTTTTCTGACAAAAACCAATACTAAAAGGACAATGACGAAGGCGATCCCCCCATTCACGCAAAAAGAGAACCAGCTATACTGCCTGAAGAATTCACAAACCGGCCGCATGATATACAGAGTCGCATAGATCAACCCTGTCCAGATTCCGGCGAGCATCCAACGATGAATACTCTTATTTCTAATATCACTCATTCATCACCTTGACTTGATGTCCATCACTTCGCAGCTCGATCGATCCATGAAGGTCTGTTCTGTAAACCTTGCCCTTGAGCTTATCGAGTTCCTCGACAAGAGGTTTCCCATATTCATTCGTACCGGTTGATACGATGAATATAACGTCGTCCCTAAAGAAACCCGTAAACCGTTCTGTCATTTTCCCGCCATGATGGGGGACCTGAACAATATTTGCCGACTTCACTTGAGGATAACGCGCAAGGAGTTCATCCTGGTCTAGCTCCTGCATATCCGAAGTCAAAAGAAAGGATGTTTCCTTATAAACTATCCAGAATACAAGAACATTATCGTTGACAGACCCTTCCAGTTCTAACGGATGTAAAACCGAAAAACGGACTTCTCCCCCACCCAACAACAACTCATCACCCTCCTTTAGGATAGTAATAGGGATTTGGTTGCCTTCTATGATTTTTATCAGGTCATCATACGCTTCTTCAGCCCGTTGAGTGTCACCGTTAATGTAAAGTTCTCCAATAGGCTTTTTCTTGATCAAAAAAAAGAATCCACCGAAATGATCTTCCTGCGGATGTGTCAAAATGGCTGTTTTAAGATTTTCAATATTGCGATCGGCGAGATATTTCATTAAGCAACCGGCATGTTCTGACTGGCCGGCATCAATAAGGGCCGCTTCACCATCGGGGAATTCGATGAGGATGGCATCCCCATATCCCACATCAATAAAATGCATCTTCATCAACCCATCGGACGCGAGAGCAGGAAAAACATAGAGGGGAAGAAAAAATACAGCCGTCAAAAAACATCGTAATGCCTTCGATAGGCATTTCTTGTATTCAAAGATCTTCGGCATATGCTTTTTCTCTTCTTACAAACGGAATGTTATTTATTATATCATAATCCTATGTCAAGTTTTCTCATTTTTTTGTCATTTTTGTTTCCTTTCCATTCACTATTTTGCTAAAGTATAAATATGGAGTTCAAGAAAATAAACCGGAAAGTTCTTCTAAAATACGCATTTGCGGCCGTCTTTGCATCAACTCTCCTGATGCAGTTTAATGTCATTCTACAACGCTCCAGCGGTGAAATAAAGGACTTCCTTCGGGCAAAGGGTGATTATGCTCAGCTGCGGAACTCTTATAAGACCTTTGCTATAACAACAGAAGCAAAAAAAATAATCCACCCTAAATCTCCCGTTAGCATATCCTATTCATCTTCGGGTATAGAAAATGTCGGGGCACGATACAACCTTTATCCGTTAAAATTAAGTAAAGATTGGACTTACCTCATCGACTTGGACCACTTTGTGAAAGACCAAAGAGTTTTTCCGAAACGGAAAGAACTCTCCCGCCGCGTGTTTGTTTATACTCATAAAGGACTCCCGTTCCTTCCTGAGAAAAAAACCGCTCCCGGACCATCATTATCTAAAAAACTTTTAATATTTTTCTCGACTGTTATTTTTCAGATACTTCTGGGAATACTGATTCTATACCTGTTGAACATTCCACATAAAACGACAGGCTATATTTGGATGGCCACAACAGGCTATCTGGCTGGTTTTTGCGTCTTTACGGCCCTTTTATGGGTATTGTTAATTCTCGGATTCACGCTGGAAATAAGCACCCTACTTATTCTTGGCACAATTTTGCTTTGTTTGATCCTTGTATTAATTTTGAATAATAATAGTAGCCCTACCGAAAAACTTGCCGTTTCCCGTGAAGCAAGAGGCCGTTTGGAGAAAATGCTGCTTGTCCTTACTGTCCTTCTGGCCAGCATTATTACCCTTTGGATCATCAGCAATCCCGTCAAAGACTGGGACACCATGGCCAATTGGATGATCAAGTCAAAAGTGATCTTTCAAGAGAAAAGCTTGGATCTGCAGTACACTCACGATAACCACAACTACTACCCCATCCTTTGGCCCCTTCACGTCGCAGCACAATTCACTCTTCAAGGAGGCAATTATGATGAGGTGGCTCTTTGGAGTTCTGCCCTTTTCTTTTTAATACTCCTTTTCCAATTATTAAAAGGATTCTCCCTGATGGGAGCCAAACCGATTTTTACTTATGTCTGCCTCCTCGCCTATATCGCTTATTTTATCAGCGAGAATCCCACTATCTCCGCCCTGCCTGAAAACGCTTTTCTTTGTTTTCTAACCGGCCTGCTCGTGAGTATCTGCCTGTGGTTGAAATCTCCCAAGGACAAACATTATCTTGTTTTAAGCATTATTTTGGCAGTGGGCGTAAATTTAATAAAAATGGAAGGGGCGGTCGCAACAATGATCATCATCTTTTCCATGATCGCCGTTAAGAGAAAAGATATTTTCACCAAAACGGCAAAACCCTTTCTTTTAACTCTCTTATTAACAACATTGCTTCCGGTACTTTGGGTTTATTGGATAAAATCACAGGGTTTTTCAAATGGTATCGTTCATTTGCAGAGCAGCCTTTCCATGCAAAAACTTATTTTCCTCATAAGGCTGAATTTCCAACAGTTCGTGAAACACGGAGAGTTTGCCGTTCTTTTCTTCGGCTTCGCTTATTTTATTTTCTTCTCGAACCCACACAAGTGGAACACATCAGAAAAATTTTTGTTAAGCGTTTCTGCCTTGTTAATGATATTTAAATGGTTGGCAACTTTGGGATGGTCCGAGGAATTGATACTAGCTCCCGGTATTTTTAATGATACGGTATGGTGCCTATTTCTACATACCGGCCCGAGCCTGATACTTCTTTTCTGCAGCCGCGCGTTTTATCAGGCCCGAGCCGAAACATAATATTTTTCCGTTACATTTTTTCTGAGATCTGGTACTGAATGCCTCCGGCGACTTTCGGTTTAGGGATCATCATTTTCCTTGCCGAGATTGTCACTTCAATCTTTCGTTCCGGCATTTTCTTTAGTTTAATCGCAACATCACTTCCATCGACCTTTGCTTTAATAACCCCCTTAACGCGGTCCTCGCTCTTTAATTCACCTGCTTCATTAATTACACCCAAGCTTACATCATAAAGCTCGTCATAACCGATGCTGTATTCAGCTGTGGAAGAATCTTTTCCGACCAGCACGCCAACGACGCCCGCCGGCAGAAATGCCGCCCCTAATACGGTCGCTGCTCCGTAGATCGCGGCGCCTTTGATCCCCGCAGGACCCATGGCCTGGACCATCACAAGAGTAGCGAGTTGTTCGGGACTCTTGATATTCTTAAAAACCTTATCCTTTAATGCGATCTCATAGGCTGAAATGACCGGCTTTTCTCCCTGGCTATAATCTTTATAAATAACCCGCTCAACGTTGAGCCTTAGCTCGTCGATCTGCATAGGCATCGCCTTGCCGCCTTTTTTTGGTTTCTCTTCTTCTTTCTTTTGGTCCGGTTCTTCTTTAGCTTGGGCCACTTTCAGCGCATCGACATTCAGGTTCCCGTCCTTATCTTTAATAATGATCACTTCCTTTAAATCGAATATGATCAAAGGAACATGCAACTTTCCTTTTAATAACGCGCCTAGATCAAAATCAACTCTGATCTCGGGGATATCAACCAGCGGCCCTTCCGGGAAACCCTTCGGATTGTAAACGACCATTTCTTTAATATGCACCTTCTGCGTTATCGCGCGCAGCGCGAACTTCTTGATTTTAATGGGTGCGCCGACAACGGCCGATCCGACGGTCGTGATCGTCGACTTAATAATCACGTCTTTGAGAATAACAATCCCGATAATCACCGCAACAATAATAATAAGAATTTTCTGATATTTCTTCATTTACGTTTCCTTACTTTATAATGGTTAAATTTTAGGAGAAACACTGAAGAACATGCCTTCCGATCACTGTAAGAAAAGGAAGAACCCCTAAAGTGATGCCGATGATAACTGCGATCTCTCCTCTTAATTTCCCTTCAGCCTGCTTATTTAAAACCCTGAACCTGTATCCGGCAGCAACACCGAGCAACCCAACCGATACAAGACCGAGAAAAAACCCCGCTGTACCAAGAATCAAACTTATCAATGCGTACGGGTTAACTTTTAATTTGTCTATCATAATATTATCAATCACATTCCGCGCAACTAAAATTTAATACTTTGATCCACGCATTTTTATAACTGCCTTTTGTTCCTTCCCCGCCTTCTAGATCGACAATATCAACAATACCTTCAATATCGATACACTTATTGCAATGAATCCTTTCTCCGGAGGACAAAACAATTTGATATCCCCCTATATCAACATACGTTTGATATCTTTTATTATGCTCAAAAGTATTGATATCAAGCATGTCGTGTAATCCGACAGGGTGCTGCATAACGAAATCCGCGATCTTCCCCTTTACCTTAACAACTTTTCCATTGCACTTCTCCCAAGACAACAAACTCAATTGGTTGACATCAATAGCGCAGCGCTCATATTCGCTGGATTGAGCAAAAGAGACGGGAAGGCTTGACAGCGATAGGATTAAAAGAATAGCTGAAAACTTATTCATCATCGGGCATAAATAACATTTTAAAATCCGCAAGAGAACATTTTAATCTCTTATTAATTCTTCCGAGGTGCCAATAGGTGTCGGATATTTATAAACAACCAAATAACTTGAAACAATAAAGGTCAGGATCGTCGTAAGTTGTATTAACTGCGACGCGCCGTTGCTGATATGCCCCAACTCGAAAGCCAAGAGCGCAATCAACAATGAAAACTCGCTTAATTGCCCAAGCCTCATTCCTGTTTCGTGTGAAAAAGATTCCCCTTCACCTGCCCATAGAAAGGCCTTCTTAAAGATCCATGGCTTGATCATAATAAAGACCAAAGCCAGAATTATCGACGGAATAAAGATGTTCATCATAACAAACAGATTTAAGTTGGCCCCCAAGGCAAAGAAAAACAAGACTAAGAAGAAATCCCGCAGCGGTTTTAGTTTCTCAGAAATAAAGAATGCTATCTTATGCCTCGCTAATACAATCCCCGCAAAGAATGCCCCCGTCTCATAGAAAAGGCCCATTTGATTTGAGATGCTGGCAACCCCAAAACACCATGCCAGCCCTAAGACAAACAATACCTCATGGATGCGTTCGACATGCGACATGACCTTTCTTAAAACATAGCGCTCAAATAAAACCAATATCACGAGAAATAAACATAATTTGATGAGTAAGATCGAGGAACTGATTAATGCCCCCTGGGGAGAACCTATGCAACGGATAAAGGCAAGCACCGCTATCGCAAGCAGATCCTGCATAATGAGAACGCTGATACAAATAGCGCCCATTCTTTTTTGATGCAACTTTGTCGTCGGAAGTAATTTAATAACCAATATCGTGCTGGAAAACATTAAGGCAAGAGCAATGCAAAGACTGTCGACCACAGAAAAACGGAATAGCAGCGAAAACAAAAAAGCCGCAATAAAAGAGCTCGCGCAATTCGCTAGTGTCACTAACGAAGTCTTCTTAAATAATCCAATAAGTTTTTGGGGGTGCAAACAAAGGCCGGCTAGGAACAAAAGAAGGGTTATGCCGAAGTGCGATATCGTTTCAATAAATTCAACATGGCGGATCAATCCGAATCCCCATGGTCCAACAAGTATCCCGCATAATATATACGCAATAATAATCGGCTGTTTAAGAATCACCGCAAGGTAGGCCAAAAACGCGGCGCCAACAAGAAGAATGCTTAGGTCAAGAACCAAGTCTTCCATAAATGTATTATACACCAAAAAATATGGCTATAGTATTTTTCTTCTCAATCATCAGCACCAGTTTAAGGTGGCGTGATGGCGCCGATCAATCCCGCGCCAATAATAATAAATGCGGGATGAACTCTTGAGTAAAGAAAGAGCGCAAAAGCAATGACAACGATTCCCATGTTTTTAATACTGCAAACTTGACCCAAGCTGATCGTCTGAAACGCAACAGCAATGATCATGGCAAAAACAGCGAGCTGAATCATTTCAAAAGCATTCTTGACGGCCGGCGTTTGCTTATAACGGGAATACAAATATGTCGCGATCAATATCAGCACTACCGGAGAAAGCAGATTCCCGACATTGGCCACTACCGCCCCCGGGATTCCGGCCATCTTATAGCCGGTGTAGGTCGCGAATTTAATGGATATCGCGCCGGGAAAGATCTTCACGACGCCAAGAATCTCCAGGAATTCTTCTTTCGTCAACCAATGAGTTTTCTCAACAACTTCCTTTTGTATAAGAGGAAGAAAAGAGTACGCGCCGCCTACGGCAAACAATCCAATCCTGAAGAACGTGAAAAAGATCTTAGCTAAGATCATATTCCCCCCTTTTCTTTAATGGTAATGGCTGGAATCCAACAGGCAACCGGCAGTTTTTTCTCCATTGTTATTGACATATGCCATTAACATACAACAAAAAAGCCCCTTGTCAAAAGATAAAGTTAAGTAAAAAATAAACGGGGATGCGCCCTAACGAACGGCGCCAAGGGCAGAGGAATTCGTCCTTAGACACGTCTTTATTTCTTCGTCAAAAAGAAAGAATACTTTGTAAGAAGACCCGCCAGGCTTTCTGCCAACAGCGGCAGACTTCAATACCCGGCCTTTGAACTGAAATGGCAGTTTTGCAGGAAAAACATCTTGGCACTGGAAGTCAACGGCAATCTCTACACGGCTATCTTCCGGAACATATTGCGGCAGCACGCAGGAAAAGCCCAAAAGACTTACGCTATCGGTATAGCTCATAATAAGATCGTCATCGATCTTTAACGGAAAGCTTTCCAGCTTTGCCCGTATTTCTTTATCCAATCAACAGCCGCTGTTGCAAAACCAATCTCTTTTTTTTGCTTCTCGCTTTCTATCCATTTATGCTTGCGGATCTCTTCTAAAGCAAGCTCATCCTTCAAAAAAGAATAGTTTAAATCCATAACGCCTCCTTTTTTTATTATCCAAGGGTGCATTATAACAAATACGCGGGCCAAATCAAGCCTTTCAGAAATTATTTTCCTTATCTTTCTCGACGAGAACAATTAAAGAATACCGGGCCGCCAGCAATCACTTCTTTTGTGTGTTTCCGATCTTCACCCACTGGTCACGCAGGGAAACCGCGCGGTTAAAGATGAGGTTTCCGGGAGAGGAATTCTTATCGGCACAAAAATAGCCGAGGCGTTCGAACTGATAAGACGTGCCCGGCGACGCATCAGCTAGGGACGGCTCTATTTTACAGGACGCGAGGATTTCCATCGACCGGGGATTAATCCGCGCCGTAAAATCTTCTTTTTCTTTGCCGGCCATGGGATTCTCAACAGTAAAAAGGCGGTCATACAAACGGACTTCCGCATTAACCGCATGATCGGCAGAAACCCAATGCAGCGTTGCCTTGACTTTACGCCCGTCGGACGCGTTGCCGCCGCGCGTTTCAGGGTCATAGGTGCAGCGCAGTTCCACGACTTCTCCCAGGCCGTTCTTGACCACTTCTTCACATTTAATAAAGTAGGCATAGCGCAGGCGCACTTCACGCCCAGGCGCTAACCGGAAGAACTTCTTGGGAGGGTCTTCCATAAAATCATCTCGCTCGATATATAATGTTTTCGAGAATGGGACCTTGCGGGTACCCGCGTCAGGATCTTCCGGATTATTAATACACTCCAATTCCTCGACCTGGCTGTCCGGATAATTCTCAATAACAACTTTAATGGGTTTTAACACAGCCATCACGCGCTGGGCGCGACTGTTAAGGTCTTCCCTTAAACAGTGCTCCAAGAATGCCATATCAATAGTTCCCTCAACTTTGGCAACACCGATGCGTTCGCAGAAATTACGGATGGCCTCCGAAGTGTACCCGCGCCGCCGTAAACCACAGATCGTCGGCATGCGCGGATCATCCCATCCCTGAACATGCCCCTCTTCAACAAGCTGGAGCAATTTCCGCTTGCTCATGACCGTATAACTGAGGTTCAGCCGGGCAAATTCGATTTGCTGGGGATGGCAAGGCGCCTCCAACTGATCAAGGATCCAATCATAAAGAGGCCTGTGATTCGCAAACTCAAGCGTACATAAAGAGTGCGTTATCCCTTCGATCGAATCCGAAAGACAATGAGCAAAATCATACATCGGATAGATGCGCCATTTGCCTCCGGTCCGATGGTGTTGTGAACGTTTGATAATACGGTACAGCGCCGGGTCGCGCATCACAATATGCGCTGAGGCCATATCGATTTTCGCGCGCAGCACACAATCGCCCTCTTCAAACTCACCATTCTTCATGCGCTCAAACAGATCAAGATTCTCTTCGACAGAACGGCCGCGGTAAGGGCTCTCTGTCCCCGGCTCGGTAAGAGTGCCCCGGTATTGCCGGATCTCATCGAATGATAAACTATCAACGTAAGCTTGTCCTTTTTTTATCATCTCGACAGCATGCTGATAAAGCTTATCAAAATAATCCGAAGCGTAAAAAAGATTGTTTTTCCAGTCAAAGCCAAGCCATTTGATATCTTCCGCAATGGCTTCAACATATTTATCTTCTTCCTTACAGGGGTTCGTATCGTCAAAACGCAAGTGGCAGGGCGCGTTATGCTCGCTAGCAATTCCAAAATTCAGGCAAATGGATTTGGCATGGCCAATATGCAGAAAGCCGTTAGGCTCCGGAGGAAAGCGCGTTACAACGCGTCCGTCATTCTTGCCTTCCTTTAAGTCTTCGGCAACCTTCGTGCGGATAAAATCCAGCGATTCATATGTATTTTCTGGCGACATATTTCTTAAACGTTGATATATCCAAACTATTAATCGAGTTTAAAGCTTCTTTTTTATTTGATTCAAAAGTTCCCGTCCGGCAGTTTCTTCACCGATACCGTAGCGAATTTCAATCTTTGAATTGTTTTTGCCTTTTGAAAAAACATCAACAGCCACTTTTGTGCCGTTTCGATCTTTTCCGCGTATCTGTGTTACTTCACTTTTAATAACCTTATCTTTCAGGGTAATATCGTTGTCTTTAAAAGCAGCTTCGACAGCCTTAACACCTGCCTCCATCGATACTAACTCTTCGAAGACGACTTTACCTGCCTGCCATAACGCCGTTCCGCCCGCTCCGGCCAAAAGAGCAAAGCATCCTGTCAATGTAGGCAATAAGCAGATCGTTAATAGGATAATAACTAGTTTTTTCATTTCTTTCCTTTCTGTTAACACCTACACGAAAAGTTCATAAAGCATCCAGCCTATCAGGATGATCCAGATGGTCAAAGAAAGCCATAATTTCTTTATAAGGTTTTTGTCGTCGAAGAATCTTTCCTATATCTCAATAACTTCATTTCCCAGCGCGGCAAACTGCACCCTCATTAAAACCATCATGAATGTCATCGAGGCAAACACCTGGACGATCGTCATCTCCTGGAGTAAGAACCTAAGAATCACCAATGCCGCGATCAAAGATATCACGATCGTGTAAATAGGTTTCATATAAATCTTTTTGATAACCGACTTCCAAGAGGCAGGATCAATACAAATGACCAGCAGTTTGACCAATACAAACACGATAAAAATCAATGCTATAATTTTTACGGGTGTCATTGTCTTCTCCTTTTCTATAATTCTGTGCCTGATACGCTTATTTGTTCAAAAGCTGTTTTATATTCCGGTTTAATTCTTTCTGGTCGAACGGCTTGACCATGTAGACATCCGATCCGGCTTCCCGGGCGGCCTTAATATCATCTTCCCCTGCCCTTGAGCTTAGGATAACGACCGGGATCTGTGCAAAGCGCTTATCGGATTTGAGAATTCCGCAGACCTTATAGCCGTCTAGTTTAGGCATCATAACATCCAGGATAACAACATCAGGCATTTCACTCTTAGCTAATGCGATCCCTTCCTGCCCGTCACGCGCCACGATAAATTCACAATCAAGGTCGCTTAAAGCCGCTTTGATCAGGGCGACATTTGTTTCTTCATCATCGGCAATCAGTATTTTCATTTTATCCTCCCATATTGAAGTTCGGAAGTTGCAAAATGTATCAAGCCCATTATTTTGTCTGTATTCTATCCTAAAGGAAAACCCTCCGCAACTAAATATGTCACGGAAGGTCACGGAAGGCAAAACAGTTATTAAGGCTTCCTCATACACTCCCTGGGGTTTTCTTACTTTTCTAACCGCAGAAGCCTAACTTTCACGACGCCTTTAATATTATAGATCGCCTCGATCGACTTGTTCGGCGGTTCATCGGCAACATCAATAATGCTGCAGGCATAGTCGCCCTTGCTTTTATTTAACATTTCCGCAATATTAATATTCTCCCGCGCTAAAACCGTAGATATCTGGCCGACCATATTAGGAACATTCCGGTTCATGATCACCAGACGAAAATCAGAGCTCTGTTCCAGTTTGCAATCAGGATAGTTGACAGAATTCTTGATCTTCCCGGTTTCAATAAAATCACGGATCTGTTTAACGACCATCGTTGCGCAATTGATTTCGGCCTCTTTTGTCGATGCCCCTAAATGAGGCACGGCAATCACTTTTTCCATATTAAGAAGCTCGTCATCCGGAAAATCCGTGACGTAACGCTCAACAACGCCGTCCTTGATAGCCTTGCCCAGATCTTCGTTATTGACAATGCCTCCCCGTGAAAAATTCAAAATGCGCACACCTTTTTTCATCTGAGCGAACTTCTCGGCATTGATAATGCCGCGGGTCGCATCGGTTAGCGGCGTATGCAGCGAAATATACTCCGCGTTAGCGATCAAGCTATCAAGACCCTCAGCCCGCTGGACTTCGCGGGATAACCCCCAGGCGGATTCCACCGAAATAAACGGGTCATATCCGATAACGTTCATTCCCAGATTGATCGCGCTATTAGCGACCATCACACCGATCTTGCCAAGCCCGATCACACCCAGCGTCTTGCCCGCGATCTCCTGCCCCGCAAACTTCTTTTTATTCTCCTCGACCAAAACCGGAACATCCGGGCCCTTTCCTTTAAGCGTGCCCGCGTAACTGACTCCGGCGGCCACATCACGCGACGAGAGAAACAAGCCGGCAAGCACCAGCTCCTTAACCGCATTAGCATTGGCGCCTGGCGTATTAAAAACAACGACTCCCTTCTCTGAGCACTTCTTGATAGGAATATTATTGACTCCCGCGCCGGCCCGGCCGACAGCTAATAGCGAATCCGGCAGTTCCATATCATGCATCTTGAAACTGCGAAGAACTACTACATCCGGATTCGTCATTTCTGTTCCAATCTCATATTGGTCCAGAGGAAAAAGGGCTAAACCTTCTGTCGCGATCTTATTAAGCTTCATAATTTTATGCATGTTCGTCTCCTTTTTATTTCTCGCACTTTAGGAAATTAAGCGATTTTCTTGTTGTCTTTCTCAAATTCTTTCATGAACCGGACAAGGGCCTCAATACCTTCTTTCGGCATCGCGTTATAAATACTGGCCCGCATGCCGCCGACCGTCCGGTGCCCTTTGAGTGTTTTAAATCCGCGTTTGCCTGCCTCTTCGATGAACTTAGCGTCAAGATCTTTATCGCCCGTCACAAAAGGAACGTTCATTAAAGAACGACTCTCGACATCAACCGGACTGCTGAAAAGATCCGATTGATCGATACAATCGTATAAAATGTCCGCCTTTTCCTGGTTGTTCTTCGCTACGGCATCAAGCCCCCCCCGCTCTTTGATCCATTCGAAGACCAGTCCGGCTATATAAATAGAATAGCACGGTGGCGTATTGAACATCGATTTGTTGTCGACTTGTGTTTTATAATTAAGCAATGTCGGAACTGTCTCATCCGCTTTCCCTACAAGATCTTCCCGGATGATCACAATGGCAACGCCCGCCGGTCCGATATTTTTCTGGGCTCCGGCAAAGATCACGCCGAATTTCGATACATCAACCGGCGCTGATAAGATATTCGACGACATATCGGCAACGATCGGAACATCTCCGGTCTCGGGAATCGTCTTGTATTCTGTTCCGTATATTGTATTGTTCGTTACAATATAGAAATAATCGGCATCTTTGGAAAATGTTGCCGGATCCAGCTTAGGAATATAAGTAAAATTATCTTCTTCAGAACTAGCCACAATATTGACTTCGCCGGTTTTTTTTGCTTCGGCGATCGCCTTTTTTGACCACTGACCCGTATGCACGTAATCAGCTTTTTTATTGTTTGTCATTAAGTTCAAGGGGATCATGGCAAACTGCAGCGACGCGCCGCCTTGAAGGAACATAACCTTATAATTGTCCGAAATGGCCATGATCTCCCTTAATGTCGCCTCCGCATTTTCAATAATCCCCGTGAATTCCTTTCCCCGATGGGAAAGTTCCATCACAGACATCCCGCTCCCCTTATAATCGAGCATTTCATCCGCCGCTTTTTTTAAGACTGCCTTCGGTAAAACCGCCGGGCCCGCGCTAAAATTATAAATTTCTCCCATGATCCACTCCCTTCCTTTATCCCGGATTTTTCATTAGAAATGGTAACCTGGGATTAATCTTGATTTATGTTTTTTTCATGATAAACCGCGCCGCAATAAACCTCAGCGCGTTCGTAAAATCCATATCCAAATGAACAATATGTGTCGGAATATTGACCTTGACCGGCGAAAAATTCAAGATGCCCTTTACTCCGGCTTTTGTTAACAAATCAACAACCTCTTGGGCGGATTCTGCCGGAACAGCAACGATCCCCAATTCAATATCCCTTGCCTCAACGATCTCCTCTAGACGGCTGACCGCAAAGACATCAATGCTCGTGCGGATCCTCTCTATCTTGTTAACGCTGCAATCAAAACCGGCAACAATTTCAAATCCATCTTCTTGAAAATTTTCGTAGTCAAGTAATGCCGTACCTAAACGCCCTAAACCGACAATGCATGCCTTGCGCCTTTTGGTCAAAAGAAATTTTTCCCCTAATTCCTTTTTGAACGATTTAACTTCATATCCTTTGCGCGTGTAACCCGGGCCTCCCAAAAGACTGATGTCTTTGCGAATGGTATATTCTGTCGCTCCGATCTCCCCTGCTAATTCTTTGGAAGAAACAAAATCAACGCCGCGTTTTTCCAAAGCATCCAGATGGCCAAAGATCTTGCATATTCTCTCGATCGTATTATTCGATAAATCCATAAATCCTCCGGATATTTTTTTAGTGAATTTATTCACAGATAATAGCATATCTTATTTCTTTGTCAAGAGAAATTTCTTGCATCTCTTTTGGGTTTTCTTAAAATATCCATTAGTTCTTTAAATACAACATCTTACGAAAGTAAAGAATTTATGATACCGGTGATTTTTTTCACTCATAAGTATAAAAAATAGGGGCATTCTTTCTATGCCCCTATTTCTAAATTATTTTATCATCCTAAAAGAATTGGTCCGCATTAAAAAATTACTCGGATTTTAAAGCATCTCTTTCCTCTTTTAACGCTTTCCTGAATTCTCTAGATTCTTTCTTATTAATGACCCCATCATCATTAGCGTCATATTCTTCTTCAAGGTCTGTATCGACTTTAGCTTTCCCTTGCATCGAGGAAAGACCTTTCTCCTTAGGGCTAATTTCACCGTCCCCATCGACATCGATGCTTTCTTTGGCTTCTTCCTTCCATGCATCACGCTCTGCGTCACTGATGAGGCCATCGCCATTTGAATCAGCCTTTTCTTTCCACCAAGACGTGGCTTTTTGTCTTTTCTCTTTAGCTTCTTCCCGTTCGTTCTCGTCAATCACACCATCTTTATCCTGATCAGCCCTCTTCGCCTTCTGTTTATGTTCCCGCTTTTTTTCCATTTTCCGTTCTTTTCTGTCAACAGTTCCATCATTATTGCGGTCCGCATGCCTGAGGTTTCTCCCCCTCTGCGCGCTAGCAGTTGAAGAAATCACCAGCATCAAAAGAACAAATAATGTCATTAATAAAGGCACTCTCCTTGTCATACCTACCCCCCTTATTTGGTGACAATAAATGGTGGCTGTCACCATTTATCCTATCGATCATACAACCGTCTTCAGGCTATGAGAGGTTGCTTTGATTTTGCGTCATAAACTTCTCGACATATTCTGCTTCTAAGTTGAGATAGCTATCGATCATTGCGACCAATTTCCTGCCGCTTGTTTTTAACTTACTTAGAGTTAGTGAACGCTTCATGCCGGTCCCTCCCGAAGTAAGCTCCCAGCAGAGATATTGAACAACCTCGAAATTAACCTTGATAGTTTTACATTTTTCCTGCAGAGATAAAACGGTGGCCTTAACTTTCGGCATTCTCGAGCTTAAGAACGGGAACAGCCATTTCTCTTCCATCATAATATGCGTCATCCATTCTTCCTGAGACGATTTTAACAATTGCTCCGCGGCATTAATTTTTTGTTTTAAACTCTGATCATCATCAAAAGCAATGTCTTTGAGAGCTAAATAAAAACAGTCTGATTTTTTAAGAATTTTTTTTAAGCTTTTCTTTAATTTCCTGACCATGTCCTGGGGATTACTTATTTTATCGTTCATTGATTTATCCCTTTCTCTTATCGGCTATAGATATCAGACTTCATTTCTTTGATTTTAAAATCTTTCTTGCCAGATCGTTCATCAAATCAAATCCTTTTTCATACCCGGGAAATGAATGGGCTTCTAAGACATAGATTTTTTTGTAATCTTTGGAAAAAATAACATCCACACCAGCGTAATTCAATTCAAGGTCCTTTGCCACTTTCTGTGCCAGCGATTTGACCTTTTTTAATTTTGTTTCAGGAATATATTGGGAAAATTTCCTTTTTTGCTCGATCTTCCCCCCTTGCGACCAATTGGTTATAAGAGAGACCGCCGGTGTTGATCGAACATAATAATAAGGAATTTTCCCGTAAACACAATAGACTCTAAAATCGGACCTCCGTCCTTTATTGATCGGCGGATCAATGGCTTCTTCAAAAATAAAACCTTTTAGAATCATTGTTTTTAAAAACTTATTCTTATCTGCCTGTTTTGTAATCTCATGAAATCTCCAATTATAATCATACGGATGGCTAATGACCTTGCCTTTCTGAAATAAAAAATTAGTCGTGAGTAAACCGTTACTTAAGTAAGAAATTCCCTTTCCCATCGATCCAAATCTTGGTTTTATATAAAGAGATATCCCCCGGCCTAAAAGCCGCTGAATGTCTTTTAACGATTTTACATTATAACTTTTAGGCGTCGGAAGAGAGTGTTTCCTGAAGAAACTCTTACAGGCTTCCTTGTCTCTGTCTAAGACCGACGCTTTAGGAGGATTAACGTATTCAATTTTCTTATCATGATATTTCCTTACTATAATGCTTTCCGCTGTCTGAAAAAACCTTTCGAAATCCCGGCCAAAGGTCTTATCTCCATAAACTCTGGAGTCCTTATTATAAACTTCAATATTCTTATTCCAATGCTGAAAAGGAAAAAATAATACGATAATCAAATGAGAATTTTTAATCTTTGGAAGATTATTAGCCAGCACATCCTTGTACTTGACAATCTTGATCTCTGCGTCCTGATCAGCCCGTCCATTCAAATGCCTGATAAAAGCGTTGCAAGACGGGTCAACCGAGCGCCCCTTAATGACCTTTCTCTCGCCAATAACTAAGAGCGCTTTTTTCACGCTCCTTCTCCTTTACTTAAATTGAATTTTTTGATTCTTTGCATGGCTTTTGGGGACAAGATCTCTTGAACGTCAAAAGAACCGGTTTGTTTCTGGGCAGGATGAGGGCGAAAATTGGCGGGATCGATAATAGCATCTTTAATCGATTTTGGCAGTTTATCTAATGATGTAGAGGCGATCTTAAGTAAAATAGGTAAAATTTGGTTAGAATATCGTTTAGAGCTTGAAATAGGAACCAACCTCGGATAGCCATAGATGCTCATACACCTTACCCCATCAACAGTATAAACAGGTTTATTATGTGGGGAAGGGCGGCAACATTCGATAGGATTAGGGAAATCCACAGAAAGATCTACTATGATGGCTCCTTTATTTAGAAGAGAAAGCATATCGCGCGTAATAAGATATTCTCTTTTCTTTCTTTTTTCTTTAGGCCATTGAATCCCATTAACCACGATATCTTTGTTGCGAAGGAGCTTTTTGATATGCTTGTATTCCCCTTTGCGCAGTATCTTAACATTAGCGCCTAAACTAAAGGCGACTTTTAAGGCCCCAGAGGAAATATCCCCGTATCCCAGAACCAGACAGTTGCAGTCAGAAGGACTTTTCTCAGCCAAGTAGAAAGCCATGATCATGCCCTGTTCCCCGGAGATCCTCGAGCACTGAACAAGGCGCTCTCCCGCCCTGTTTCGGATCAACTCCATCGCGATCGCCTTAGCCTTTCTCTCATGCAAGGCTCTCACGTAATGAGGATTCTGCTCGGCATGAAACATCGAAAATAACAAATTATTATTCAGAAGCTTAAATTCCTGCGGTAAAGGCGGCTTGAGCTTAACCACAATGGATCTATTGAAAATATCCCGTTTTGAAACCGTCAGTACTGCGCCGGCTTCCTTATATTCTTCATCATTAACATAGATGCCCTTCCCTAACCCTTTCTCAACAAAAACATGGTGGCCCGCTTCGACCAACTTGCTGACTTCCTTAGGCAAAAGAATCGCTCTGCGCTCTAAATTTGTCGTTCCGTTTTCTTTGGGGATTCCTATATGCATGGTATTTATAATCCCTTTTGAGAACCGCTTTAACCGGCTTCGGGAGCCTAACTCCCTTCTCTTTTTTCTAAACAATGGAGTCCCACGGCTAAAGTCATAGTCTTCTGTGAAGGCGGATAAAAGCGGTTTTTCCTATAACCATCAGACCCCACAAGAATATACTGTTTGAATATGCACATAGTCTAACACCCTCATTCGTTAAAAACAATAGTTAACGTTTAG
>JAGLQN010000149.1 GCA_023136835.1 Candidatus Omnitrophota bacterium
GTGCTACAATCGTCGCGGGCGCGACAGCGCGCTTCTAAGTTATGTTCGCTATCTCTCCATAACTTAAGTGCTTGTCGTAATTGGTGGCTGTCACTAATTATACCGTCACTAATTATACCCCATACCGCCCATGCCGGGGATGTTCATCTTCATATAACCGTCGGGGATCTCGAAGAGCCGCGGATCCTGTTTTTCCTGCTTGATGTTTGTGAGCTCCATCGTCATCTGGTCGGTTTCCATCTTAACGATGATGCCGTTTTTCGCCTGCCACATCAGCCCTTCAAATTCTTCGCTCTGAGGGCTTTTGACGGTGATCCCGGCCTTTGTCACTTTGACGCCGTTGAGCGTTTCCTCGCCGAGAATGTCGTGGACGACCGTATTTTTGGCAAAATCTCCCGAGAGGTCCTCACCCATTGCCGTCGTGCTGTCCATGGGCATTTCCATGTACACGCGCTCGTTCGTCATCAGCATCCAGATGATGTTCTTATCATGGCGGATGATGACGCTTTGCTTCATGCCTTCCATATTCCGGTCTTTTCTCATTTTCCCCGGGGAATAAAAAACCTTCGATGTCATGGTCATGCCTTCGGTCGTGATGATTTCATCGGCGGAGTAATCAATATTTGCTTCTTTTAAGAAATCTTTCTGCGCGAAGCACAACGACGCGGCAAAAAAAACAACAGCAACGGCAGCGAACAGGGCTTTCTTGATGTTTGTCATAAGGTTCTCCTTGATGGGGGGGTTATTCTTTTTGTTCGCGTCTTAACAGGAAAACCATTGTAGCATAACTCGCGGGGGACGACAATTCGAATTTTACTGGATCCCTGTTAATTTAACTTACGTAACCCTAATTATTGTCAGGCTATTCTGTTTAAGGTATTCCGCTCAAACGGTCCTTCGGGCTAATTCGCTTCATACCTTAAACAAACGCCTTCGAAACAAAAGAAGTTAGTGTTCAGGGGAAGTCTTGGAGCGAATTTGATCCTCTGGCGGCACCAGAGGATCACTGAGCGAAAAGATTTTTCCGGAACATAGAACTTCGCGTAATCCCGGCCGCAATAAGGACAGTCCCTATTTCCTCCTTTCCTCAAAAGGTGTGAATGTTCTCTACAGTACGAGTATTTATGAGTCAACGATCGCCTGTCAAGTGTACTTAATTTTCCGCAAATTATTCAATAGTACGACTTTAAGCGAGTCAATTCGCCGGATTTCGGCCGGGGAGTGTGTCCTAGATTGTCATGTTGACAGAAAATGGTCTTCAGTGCATAATTGTACCCTATCGATTTTATCAGAGTCTCCGCGATTTTATGAGATACTAGTTGATTCTGGCTGGTTTGAAGAAATAGAAAGTTGAGCTCTAAGCCATAAGCTGTACCTGGTATAGCGAAAGTAGCTATCCGGTGTTAGCTGTAAGTCTTAAGCTATAAGTATTTTCTATTAACCTGGTATAGCTCGATGAGCCCTTGATAAACCTACAGCGAATCGCGCACCCGGAGGGTGAAACTTACGATTAACATTTGCGCCCGAAGGGTGTAAAGCTTATAGCTTATAGCTCAACTTTCACTTTTACTATTATTATGACCAGCAAGTTAGCCACCCAAATCAAATATACCCAAGTCGTTCGCGATATCAAGGTCATCCTCGAGCGCGGGCGGCAAGAGGCGATGGAAGCCGTCCAAAGGCAGGTCATTGAGACCAACTGGGAGGTCGGCCGCTATTTAGCGCGAAATCTTCCGCTCGATGAGATGCCCAGCGCTAAGAATTCGCGGATCGTCGGCCACCTGGCGAGCACCTTCAACCAACCCAAGATCTATTTTTACACGGTCATGAAATTTTACCGCTGTTACCCCGATCTTCCGCCGGATGACGAGACCCTGTCGTGGGCGCATTACAAGGCGCTTTTGACCGTCGAGGATCCGGACAAGCGCGAGGCCTACGAGCAGTTGGCGATTGAGAAGAACATCCCCAGCAGGAACCTTTACGGGCTGATCTTGGCCAAACGGGAAAATAAGGAAAATAATTCAGAGACGGCCGGCCCGCGGGCCGCGATCTTACAAACGACCCGCGGGCAATTGTACCATTACCGCGTTGAGGCGCCTAAGATGGACGAGCTTAAAACCTGCAAGGCAACGCTCGATCTGGGCTTTAGCACTTTCCGTGATATTGCCATCGGCAGGCAGAGCAAAATGCACGTTGGGCATATTGTCTATACAAATTCTGTTGTCCTCACCGGCGTGAAAAATCTCAACGATCTCAAACATCACGCGAAACGACGCGCGCGATACACGTTACGAGATTTTACCGCCAAATTCGCGCGCGACGGCGCCGAAAATCTTTACACCTACAAAGCGAATATCGAGCGCGTGATTGACGGCGATACGCTTGTGTGCATGATCGACCTTGGCCTTAAAACCAAGACGCGCCGGAAACTCCGGTTGCGCGGCATCAACTGTCCGGAGATGTCAACCAAGAGCGGGGCTTATGTCAAAGAGCGCGTGAAGAAAATTCTTGATAAGCAGAAATTTATTGTCGTCAAGACGTACAAAAACGATAAATACGGCCGCATGCTCGCCGACGTGTTCTATTTGGCGAAGGAGAAGGACGCGAACGTTGTCGCAGAAAAGGGGATATATTTCAACCAAATCCTCCTTGATGAAGGTTTAGCGGAGATTTGGTAGCACTTGAAAATAATTGGTGACAGCCACCAAT
>JAGLQN010000015.1 GCA_023136835.1 Candidatus Omnitrophota bacterium
TGATGAGCGATAAAAACGAAAAGACTATTACTCAGACTATAGCAGAATACGACATCCGGGAAGTCGGAAGGGTCCAATCGATCCGTGAATTCTTAATAACGGTTACGGGCTTGCCGTCATGTATTAACGGTCAAATTGTTGAATTTCAAGGGGGACATCTCGGTTTAGTCATGGGCTTTAAAGGTGACTTGGTCCAGGTCCTTGTTTTGGGTTTAAGGGTTGATCTTCGTATCGGCGATGAAGTCTATAATAGGGGACAGCTTTTGAACTTGCCGATTGGTGAAGGATTTTTAGGTCGGGTTGTTAATAGCTTATGCGAGCCGGTTGACGGTTTAGGGCCTATTAAATCAAACGAAAAATCTTTTGTTTTTTCGGATGCCCCCGGAGTTATGGATCGTGTGCCGGTCAATCAAACGACGGCAACAGGGACATTTGCTTTGGACGTTGTTATCCCTATTGCCAAGGGGCAGCGTCAGCTTTTGATCGGGGATCGGTTAACGGGAAAATCAACCGTTGCCATTGATGCGATATTGAACCAGAAGGGCAATGGTACGATCTGTATTTACTGCAGCATCGGGAAACCTTATTCCAGTTTGACGACCGTTATCGATCTTCTGCGTGAAAAGGATGCCTTAGACTACACGATCATTGTGGACTCGACGAGTTCAACGTCCGTCGGACAGCAATATTTGGGCCCCTATACAGCTTGCATGCTGGGTGAATATTTTATGTATCGCGGTAAAGATGTCATTGTTGTTTTTGACGACTTGACTAAACATTCCTGGACCTACCGGCAAATTTCTTTGCTTCTTGAGCGGGCCCCGGGACGCGAGGCGTATCCGGGTGATATTTTTTATGTTCACTCGCAGCTTATGGAACGCGCGGCGTATCTCAAACCGGAATTAAAAGGGGGATCGATGACGTTTTTCCCGATTATCGAGACCCTCCAAGGTGACCTCACCAGTTATATTCCCAATAATATCATTTCGATGACCGATGGGCAGATCTATTTTGACTCCGCTCTTTTTTACAAGGGCGTCAAGCCGGCTATTGATTTTGGCCTTTCGGTTTCCCGTATCGGGAACAAGGCGCAGTGGCAAGCCGTGCGTAAATCCAGCAAAGATATCCGTTTGGAATATTTGCAATATCAAGAACTCCTGCAAATGACGCGTTTGCGGGCAACAGGTTTATCTGAGGAGGCGCAAGCGCGGTTGAAAAAAGGAGAGCTCATTACACAGATGATCAGCCAGGATAAACACCATCCTGTTCCTCTCGAGGGACAGGTGATTTATCTTTTTGCTTTAAGTCTAGGCCTTCTGGATACGTTATCCAGCGCTAGCATCAAAAGATTTAAGGAAGAAGTGCTTCAGTTCGTAAAGGACCGGTATCCGGGATTGATCGAGGCGATCATCTCGACGCACGATTTAACAGGTGAGAATGAAGAGGAACTTGGCGGCGTGCTTTTGGAATTCTTTGAGCAGATTGTTGAGTAAATATTTTTAAAGAAACAAGATGCAAGGAACAAGAAACAAACAATAACCAAATGCCAAGAATTCAATAACCCAACAAAGACCATTGCACGACAGTTTGGAATTTGTTAATCGGTTATTGTTTCTTGTTTGTATCTTGTATCTTGGTTATTGGTTATTTTAACGGTTGGACAAGGATAGTAAATAGTGCCATCGGTAACAATAATAAAAAATGAGCGGGAGTTTTACAGGGACTTTCACTCCCTGGTTAATGTTCTTAAAACAGTCGCGATCTCTCAATTTCATTCTTTGGAGCGGAAAATGCAGACTTATGAGGAATTTATTGAGGCTGTGGAAAGTTTTTTTACTTTGATGGATGTGGGGTCCATTGATCATCCATTTGTGAATCCAAAGGAAGATATGCCTTTGGGCATTGTGGCGATCACATCAGACAAAGGGCTTTTAGGCGGTCTTAATCACCGTGTTATGACGGCGGCATTTGGTTATATGGAAGGCCCCCGGAATCAGTTGACCGTTGTAGGCCAGGAAGGGCAGAAATTTGTGCAGGGATTAAATATTTCTTTTAAAGGCTTTACGTTTGGAGAGGATGAAGAACGTTATTTGAGGGCTTTGGAACTCAGGGATCATATTATTGATGAAGTGATCAGCGGGCGCGTTGGACCGGTCAAAGTGATCTATCCTTACGCTTCGTCCATTCAGATTCAGAAAGTTATGGAAATGGACCTGCTGCCATGTACAAAGTGGCCGCGTAAGGATGGAAAACAGTGGAGCGATCCATTAGAAGAAGATGTTCTTCTTGAGTCCTATCCGTCGCACTTGGTTGAATATTTGGTCTATCTTTTAATGGCGCAGAAACTCTTTGAGATCATGCAATTTGCCCGTCTTGCGGAATTTGCGGCGCGGACCACGCACTTGGAAGAGAGCTCCGATAAAATAAAGGAAATTGATAAAAAACTGCAACGCAAATATTTTCGCGCGCGACACGAGGTTATTGACCAGCAGATGCGGGAATTGTTTGCAGCGAGGGCTTTATATGCCGAACAAAACGGATAAAATAAGCGGTTATATTTCTTCAGTACAGGGGCCGGTTGTTGATGTTCAATGCATGAGCGCGGACGATGTTCCGAATATCCATAGTGTTCTGCGCACAAAGACAGTGGATGACCGGGAGGTCATCCTTGAGGTTGCGGAACATCAAGCCGGGAATATTGCCCGCTGTATTTCGATCCATTCGACATTGAATTTACAGTATAAAACTCCTGTTTATTTTCAGGGGGCTTCAATTGAAATTCCTTCTGGAGAGGATATTTTCTCGCGTATTGTCAATGTGATGGGGGAGCCTATTGATCAAAAAGGACCGATAACGGTTAAAGAAACATTCCCGATTCGAAGCTCCCAGACCAAACCTCTGGTACGCAGTGTTCGTGAAGGAGCGAAACAATATGAGAGGTTTGAGACCGGCATCAAAATGGTCGACTTGCTGTTTCCGTTGTTAAAGGGAAGTAAGACTGGTATTCTGGGCGGCGCGGGTTTGGGAAAGACCGTTATTGTTCTTGAGATGATCTATCAGATGATTAAAAAGCATGAGGGGACGTGTGTGTTTTCCGGCGTTGGCGAGCGGGTACGTGAAGGAAATGAGCTTTACCATGAGCTTTCGGAGGGAGATATTCTTTCTCGTATGGTCATTACTTTCGGGCAAATGAACGAGCCTCCCGGGGCTCGTTTCGGCGCGGCGATGACGGGTATTACAATTGCTGAATCACTTCAGCGTAAAAACAAAGATGTGCTTCTTTTTTTAGATAACATTTTCCGTTATATTCAAGCGGGGGCCGAGATCTCGACCCTTCTTGGGCGCGTTCCTTCCGAGACCGGATATCAGCCGACATTGATCTCAGAGGCGAGTGAATTCCATGAGCGCATACGCTCAGACCGCGAAGAGGGAGGATCAATTACGGCTATTGAAACGGTGTACGTGCCTGCGGATGACCTGACGGACCCGGCGGTTGTGGCGATCTTCAGCTTCTTGGATTCTATCCTTGTTCTTTCACGCGAGCGGATCCAGTTGGGGCTTTATCCGGCTATTGATCCGCTACAGTCGTCGTGTTCAAACCTTGATGCGGATATCATCGGAGCTCGTCATTATGATACGGCCCAGGCCGCGATCCGCACCTTTCAGAAATATGACGAATTAAAACGTGTTGTTCTGGTTGTCGGCGTTGATGAACTTTCCCAGGCAGACCGGACGATTTATGAACGCGCGCGCAAGCTTCAGAACTTTTTTACACAGCCGTTCTGTGTTGCCGAAACCTATACGGGAAAAAAGGGAGCTTATGTTACCGTCGAGGAAACGATCGAAGGCTGCGAGCGGATCATGTCAGGGCGTGTTGATCATATTTCCGAAGATAAATTTTATATGATAGGAGTATTACCTTAAGTTTTAAGGCCGTGTGTGGATTTTTAATTTAAAGCAAAATGATGAAGAGGCGCACACAGCGTTAAGTTTTAACTTGGAACAGGAGAAGATATGATGAAAAAAAAGGGAAAATATCTAGGCGAGATCCTTATCGGTAAGGGGCTTATCACTGATAGTGAGCTGCAGATGGCTATTCAGGAGCAGCTGAGAAATAAAAAATTTATCGGTATCATGCTTATCGAAAAAGGCCTTATTTCTGAGGGCGATCTTTTAATAGCGCTTGCGGAGCAATTTGATATCGAACCGATCCGTCTTGCGGATATTGAGATCGACTGGGAAGCGGCGACAAGATTTTCCTCATCGATGATCACCGATTACAAGTGTCTTCCGATCAAAGCGGATGAGGAAACTGTTACATTGGCAATCGCGAATCCCCTGGATGTCTGGGTTCTGGATAAAGCAGAGAAGGAAGTGGCCCCCTGTACATTGAAAGTTGTTTTAACCACGATAACGGATATGGATGAGGCGATTAAGGAACACCGCCGGCGTTCTATACGGAATATGATGAAGAAATGGAAGAAAGACTAGATGGCAAAAAACATCGATAAATTATTAGTTAAAATATTGGTCGATAAAGGGCTTGTCGAACCGGAGGCATTGGACAGTGTTGTTAAGGAGGCCGAGAAAACCACCCGGACGTTCTCAGCGATCCTTATTGAACAGGGCTTGATCGATGAAGGTAAGCTCCTGGATATTCTGGCCCAGGAACTGAAACTTTCCTTTGTTAATTTACGGGATGTTCAGATCGAGAAATCTGTAACGAAAACTGTTCCTCTGAAATTCGCGTCCTATTATAAATTTATGCCGTTGGGAATCAAAAACCGTATGTTGACCATTGCCGTCGCGTATCCTCTGGATGTCAAGACCCAGGATGAGATCCGGACCCAGCTTGGCTATGAAGTTGAGATGGTTTTGGCCTTTGAAAGCGATATCAATGATATGCTCAAGGTCCATTATGGATTAGCGGCCGATACGATCAACAAGATCATCTCAAAAACACCTCGAAAGCAGATGGAAGAGTCCAGGGCTGAAGCGGAAGTTGAGGATATCGAAAAGCTCGCCGAGGAAGAATCCGTGACGAAGCTGGTCAATCAGATCATCCTGGAGGCGTACAAGAGGCGCGCGACGGATATCCATATCGAACCTTACCGCGGAAAAGTAAGGCTGCGTTACCGTATTGACGGGGTTCTGCATAATGCGCCGGTCCCGCCGGAGATGACTCATTTTTACAGTTCGATCCTCTCGCGCATGAAGATCATATCCAATCTGAATATTATCGAGCGCAGGCTTCCGCAAGATGGCCGCGCAACGGTCAAGATCCAGGACCAGATGATCGATCTTAGGATCTCATCGGTCCCGACACCCTATGCCGAAAGCTTGGTCATTCGGCTTCTTCCGACGAATATGTTGTTTAGTCTGGAGAAATTAGGCCTCTGTAAGGAGGATTTGAAGATCTTTGAAGATCTTGTCAAAAAACCTCACGGGATCATTTTTGTGACCGGCCCGACGGGAAGCGGAAAGTCCACCACGCTCTATACATGTTTAAGCCAGCTGAATAAGGATAGAACTAAGATTGTCACGATTGAGGACCCGATCGAGTATGAGATGGAGGGGGCCACGCAAATGCAGGTCTTGCCGGAGATCGGTTTGGACTTTGCGATGGGCTTGCGCGGCATGCTGCGCCATGACCCTGATGTGATTATGATCGGTGAGGTCCGGGACCGTGAAACGGCCGAGATCGCTATCCGAGTTGCCTTGACCGGACACCTTGTGTTTTCGACGTTGCATACCAATGACGCGGCCAGCGGTATTGTTAGGCTTGTTGATATCGGTTTGGAGCCTTATCTTGTGGCGACGAGTGTCGAGGCGTTTATTGCGCAACGCTTAGTACGCTCCATATGCCCGCATTGTAAAGTTGAAGATATAGACCAGCCCGAGGAGATCAAAGCGCGGATCGCGAAAGATTTGAACCTTAAGTCAACGGATAAGATCACGCTTTATAAAGGGAAAGGATGCAAGCAATGCAACTCGACGGGTTTCTTTGGCCGGACAGCCATCTACGAAATTCTGTTAGTCGATGATTATATCAAAGAATTAATTTTACGGAGAGTGTCTTCCGGTGAAATTAAAAATGTTGCCATCGAGCGCGGGATGCATACATTGCGGCAAGACGGTTGGGGCAAGGTGATCGATGGGGTGACAACTCCCGAAGAGGTCATGAAACTGACCGAGACGGAAGACGAACCGCAGGAAGAATTGTCATCTTTTGTCAGTGGGCCTGTTGCCGAACCTGAAGCGCCCAAGAAGGAACCGGCGGTCAAAGTAAAGCCGGCAGGAAGATGTAAAAGAGTTTATGCCCGGCTCAATACAAAAGTGAACGTCAGTTATAAGATCGTCAACATTAAGGGTAAAAGTTTTAAGCCGAAGGATCTCAAGGCGCAATATAGCACGACAGAAGGGATCAGCGCGGGAGGATTGCAATTTATATCGAACGAAGCGACCTTTTTGGGCTCGATCCTTGAGTTGAAGATCGACCTGCCGGATGCCGGTCAATCAATTGTTTGTTTAGCTAAAGTATTGCGGGTTGAGTTGAAGGATGAGGAGCAGCCAGTTAAAAAAGGATTTTATATTTCGGTTTGTTTTTTGGACATATCAAGCGCGGAGCGCGTGAGATTGAATAAATATGTGGAAGAAGAACTGAGCTAGAAACAGTGATCGTTAAAGAAACAAGGTACAAGTTACAAGATACAAACAAACTCCAATAATCAAAAAAACAATAACCAAACCTGCTCTTCAAAAAACCTTGGTTTGTTATTTGGATTTTGAATATTGTTATTTGTTTGTTCCTTGTATCTTGTTCCTTGGTTATTTATACAGGATTACTCATTATGCCTATATTCAAATACCGGGCCAAGGACGGCCCTAAAGATGTCGAGGGTACAGTTGAAGCCCAAAGCCGGGAAGAAGCCATTGAGAAGATCAATGAAATGGGTTATCTGCCTGTCCGGGTCGAAGCGAAGACAGACAATGAATCGGATAAAGATGTTGTTTCGCGCCATATTTTCGCGTCAAAAGTTAAATCCAAAGATGTCACGATCTTTAGCCGGCAGTTAGCCAGTTTCGTCAAATCAGGGGTTCCGATCCTGCGGGGCCTTTCCATTATTTGTGAACAAGCTGAAAATCCCGCCTTTTGCCAGGTCCTCGATGAGATACGTGATGAAATCAAAGAGGGGTCTTCTTTTTCGGTAACATTGAAAAAGTATCCTAAAATTTTTCCGCCGCTGTATGTCGCGATGGTTAACAGTGGGGAAAGCAGCGGCAATTTACACGAAGTTCTTTTAAGGATCGCGGATCACCGCCAGAAACAGGAAGCGATTGTCAG
>JAGLQN010000150.1 GCA_023136835.1 Candidatus Omnitrophota bacterium
TTGGTGGCTGTCACCAATTATCCAATGATTTCGAAGGACGTGAGATGCTAGACGTGGGACGTGAGAAACCACGTCATCCCCGAAGGCTGTAATCGGGGATCCAGAGACTGGCAAGGTTTAGGGCTTTCGTTTATCGACCTAGATTCCCTCATTTGAAGGAATGACAAGTAACTTCGTCAAGGGTCAGAATGACAAGGAAAACATATGAAACTTATCGCCGTTTTATTTTTTTGCCTGATTTTTTCCGGTTGCCGGACGATCCGACCACCCGGCCATATCCCCGACGGGAAAGTTGCCGTCTTCATCGGGCAGGACAACGCCACGATCCACGCGTACGTGGCGGCGACGGGCCACGTGCCGGCCGGATTTATGACCTACACGTCGATACAGGATATGGACGGCGTCGACGATTGGTCGATCGACCGCGGTTCGGGTAAGTTCAACGCCACCGAGCTCATCGAGAAGTATCCCGGGACGGCCCTGCAGATCGGGCTCTACATGGTCGATGCCTTAAAAGGGACCTATCAGGGCCAGTACGACCACAACATCGACAAGCTCGCGGTGTGGATGAAGGAAATCGAGGTGCCGGTTTTTTTGCGCGTCGGATACGAATTTGACGGGCCGCATAACCATTACGGCCCGCGGGATTATAAAAAAGCCTACATCTATATCGTCGATAAGCTTAAAGCGGCCGGTGTAACCAACGCTGTTTATGTCTGGCATTCGTTTGCCAGTACCGGCGGGGTGGATATAAGTGAGTATTATCCGGGCGATGATTACGCCGACTGGGCCGGGATCTCTTATTTTGCCCAGCCCCAGGATCTCATGCAGCCGATGGTCGATTTCGCGCGCGAAAAGGGCAAGCCGGTCATGATTGGCGAGGCGACGCCGCAGGGAAGGAAAACCTCCCACGGCCATCTCGTCTGGGCGGGCTGGTATCAGCCGCTCTTCCGGTTCGTCGAGGCCAACGACATCAAGATCATTTCGTATATCAATAGCAACTGGGACATCATGCCGATGTACGCGGGCCAGAACTGGGGCGACGCCCGCATCGAGGAAGATGAGTATATCAAGAAGGCCTGGCTCGATAAAGTCGGCGAGGGTAATAATTGGTGAATAATTGGTGACAGCCGCCAATTAATTTACATGGCAAACAAATACTCGGTCAATTAATCGGCGGCTGTCACCAATTATCATCAGGAGGGGCATATGAAGAAACTTATTTTACTGCTGTTAATCATCTCAATACCAAGCCTGGCGGCCGGCGAGTCGGTCAAAGAGCGGATGCAAAAAGCCAGGGAGCGGGAAGCGATTGAGCGGGAATCGGCCCCGGCGAAAGCGCGCGCGGAGCGGGAAGCGCCGGA
>JAGLQN010000151.1 GCA_023136835.1 Candidatus Omnitrophota bacterium
GAAGCCGTGGAGACGGAAGCTGACGAACCGGTAAGGTCGGATCAAGCAAAAGTCGATTTTTACATGGTAGAGTCGTGCCCCTATTGCCGGAAAATAGAGGGCTTTTTCATACGAAGGAACGTCGCGTATAACAAATATGACATCGAGAAAGATAAAGCGGCGGAGAAGAGGTATAAAGCTTTAGGCGCTCAACGGACTCCGTTTACTGTGATCGACGGCACCGCGATCCCCGGATATAATCTTGAAGCGATCTTAAAAGCGCTGAAAGCGCTGGATCAATAGATGAATTAATTAAGCTATAAGCCGTAAGCTCTAAGTCTTAAGCTGTACCTGGTACGGCTTAAAGCTTAGAGCTTACAGCTGACACCGTATTACTGAATACGAGCAACGAATCAAAAGGAGAACAATTATGGCTACAAGCGGAAAATTTTGGGGCGGCCTGTTAGGGTTTATGTTCGGCGGGCCGCTGGGGGCGATCGCGGGTGTTTATATCGGGCATCACTTTGACGCGAGCAAACCCAACAGGGATACTTTCAGCGCGCAGGCGGTCTTTCAGATCAACCTGATATCGATCCTCGCGTATGTGGCTAAAGTCGACGGCGAAGTCGACCGCAGGGAAATCGAGGTGATCCTCGCGTTCTTCCGGCAGACCGGTTTTGGCCCCGCGCAGATGCAGACGCTTGAGCGCACCTTAAATTTTGCCCTGACCCGGGACATTCCGCTTGAGGCGACATGCCGCAATTTTAAGAAGGCCTCCAATTATGAAACGTGCCTGATGCTCCTGCGGGTGGTCTATCTTGTGGTCATGGCCGACCAGAAGGTGCATAAAAATGAGAAGACCGCCATCGAGCAGATCTCCCATTATTTGGGGATCACCGATGCTGATATGGAGATTTTAAGAGCGGAATTCTTAAAGACGGATGATAAATATTACAAGCTCTTAGGGTTAGAATCCGGGGCCAGTATCGCGGAGGTTAAGAAGGCCTACCGCAAACTCGCGCTGGATTATCACCCCGACCGCGTCGCGCATTTAGGCAAAGAATACGCCGAAATCGCGGAGGAGAAGTTCAAGATGATCAACGAAGCGTATGGGAAGGTGACGAAAGAGTTGCAGATGGCGTAGAGAAAAGGGGACAGGGCAATGGCCCTGTCCCCTTTGAGACGTTTGGGTCACGCGGCCGGGCGGGGGACTGTGTCCATTGTTGTCATATTGACAAGTATTAGGCGATGTCGCATAATTACGGTTCATTCTTAAGGCTATTTTACGATTCTGTTTGATTGTAATTAATTTTATACGATTTTAACCGATTGAAGCGGAACTTTAATATGAAAAAAAACTCAGAACAACGCGATGAGATTTTTCTGACATCAACTCAAGCTTCACAACTTCTTAATATCAGTGTCAGCACGTTGAAAAAATATATCCGGCAGGGGAAGATCAAGACACTTAAAACCCCTGGCGGACATCACCGTTTTCTTAAAAACGATCTATTAAAAAAATTATATGCCTAACCGGGAGAAAAAATGAAAAATTGGCTTGTCTCAACAGTTATCGCTCTTTCGTTGTTCGGGGTTTTCCTTAATAAAACTTACGCGGCAACGAGTTGGATAAAGCCGGTCTTCGGCATCAGGGAGGAGTTTGACGACAATGTCTTTTTGACAGGATCGGACGAATCCTCGGACCGGGTGACAACCATCGCGGCCGGCCTCAACTTTGAACCTCAGCTCAACAGGCACGAATTCAGCGCCAGTTACATTGTCGACTTTCAGATGCTCGCTGATAACTCCGACCAGAACACTACAAACCAGACTGTTGACGCTAAAGGAACACTGAATTTTAATGATTGGCGCGTTGAGGCCGATACCGTGTTACGCCACTTTGAAAACCGCGCCGGCAGTGAAGACACCGCCCGCGTCCCGCGTACCAGCGACACCACAAACGTGAAGCTCATATACGCGTTCAACAAACTTGATGTCGGGTTGAATTACACCTACCGCCTCGAGAACTACCGCAGCGACAACGGGATCGGCACTTACGCCGGCCAGGCCTTGACCTATCAAGACCTGGACTCCAACGAGAATGCCGGCGAGGCCGAGTTGGCCTTCCAATTCTGGCCCAAGACGGAACTTTTATTCTCCGGCCGTTACGGCACGCTGGAATATGACACCGGCAAGAAGGGCGACTCAGAATATTATGATGTTTTAACAGGATTAAGGGGCCAATTCTTTAAGAAAGGCGAGATTGAAGGGAAGATCGGTTACCGCTCCCAGAATTATGAAGATTCCGCCCAGGATTTTGACAGCGTGATCTTCAGCGCTTCTTTAATCGAGAAATTCACCGAAAAAGACACGCTGACCATC
>JAGLQN010000152.1 GCA_023136835.1 Candidatus Omnitrophota bacterium
CTTACTGGTTCAACAAATATCCGACGGAAACCACCGAAGGCGCTAAAACCGCCAAGAGAGAAGATGATCTTTGGGAGGTTGGCGCGGGCCTAAGCTATAAACTTCCCCGCCGGGGAACAGTAGACCTGGATTACACATATACAGAGAAGTCTTCCAATTTTGACACGTATGACTACAAAAACAACCGCGTTAGCGTGGCTTATAAGATTGAATTTTAACGCGAAAAGAAAGAATGAAAGGATTAAATCCAAAATCCGAAACCCAAAACTCGAAATAAACCAAAAACTATAAACCCAAAACGCGCCATTCAATGTTTTGAGTTTGAGATTTGGAGTTTATTTAGGATTTCGAGTTTAGAGTTTAGGTGTTTAACGGGAGTTTAGTATGCGTAACAACATTCGGACAACAATTATAATTTTTCTATTAACCTTTGGATTATGCTCGCGTTTGGCGCTTGCCCAGGGGGGCAATTATAAGATTCAGCCTGAGGACGTCATTTCCATCACGGTCTATGAGCATGATGATCTTAAAACCAAAGCCCGTGTAAGCACCAACGGCAAGATCTCTTTTCCGCTTTTAGGGAAGGTGGAAGTCGCGGGCTTAACCGTGCAGGAGGTTGAAGATTACCTCACTGTGGAACTTGAACGTGATTATCTGGTCCACGCGGATGTTCAGGTCTTTATCGAAGACTATCATGTCAAACAGATCACGGTCCTGGGCGCGGTTAAAGAGCCCGGGAAATATGACATGAATACGGAAAAAGAAACGACTATTTTAGAGGTCATCGCGATGGCGGGGGGTTTTACCAAAGTTGCCAGCCGCAACGGCACGCGTATCATCCGCAGTGAAGGCGATGAGGAGAAGGCGATTCCCATCCGCATAACGGATATAACCAAAAAAGGGATGAAAGACAAAGATATCGTTTTAGAAAGCGGCGATGTCATTTTTGTCCCGGAAAGCTTCTTTTAAAGTGAAAGGGAAGTCGAGCCGTAAGCTTTAAGCCATAAGCCTTATCTGGTATAGCATAAAGCTTATAGCTCAACCATCAATATAACTATTAGGATAACTATTTATGCAATCAGAACACCACCACCACGAAATCGAAGAAGAAATTGACTTAAACGACTACTGGCGCATCTTAAAGCGTCACAAGATCAGCGTCTTAACGATCTTTTTTGTGACCGTCATAATGGTTACGGTCATCAGCGTCCTGATGACGCCGGTCTACCGCTCAACAGCCACCCTGTTCATTGACCAGGAGACCGGCAATGTCCTGACGATCTCGGACAATAATATGGCTTTAGGCGCCCAGAGTTACGCCACCTACAAAGAATATTTCCAGAGCCAGAAAGAGATCATCAAAAGCCGCGGTATCCTTGAGAAAACCTTTAGGGGTTTCCGCCTCGCGCAAACTCCGGAATACGCCGCGCTCAA
>JAGLQN010000153.1 GCA_023136835.1 Candidatus Omnitrophota bacterium
TGTTGAAGATTCCCAAACCATTGAGAAATATTCCGGGCAAACCGATCCGGTTGAGAAATTTATGAAGACGGTCAAAGTCTCCGATGTGCGCAACACGCGGCTACTCAAACTGCAAGTCGAGCATACCGATCCTGTCATGGCGGCGAATCTGGCCAATGATATAGCCCAGATCTATGTCGAGCGCAACCTGGCTTACATCAGTAAAAGCGAGATCTTAAACCTCCACAAGAACGAATTCCTCAAATTACAGGCCAAGCTTGATGAGCTCTCAAAGATCTACAAAAGCGGGCATCCGCAAATCATCCGTCTCAAGGAGAAGATAGAAGAGACCAAGCGCAAGATCAAAATGGAGCGCGATGAGAACGCGCCCGGCCAGATGCCGGAGATCTCGACCTCTGACCTGACCGGCCTGAAGGCTAACAATATCAGCGTGCAGGACTGGGCCAGGCCGGATTACAAACCCGTGCGCCCCAGGAAACGCAAGAATATCCTTCTGGCGGTGATCGTCGGCCTTTTCGGCGGCGTGGGATTCGCTTTCTTCATGGAGGCCTTGGATAATACCGTTAAAGGCGATGAGGATGTCCGGCGCCTGGTCGACTGGCCGTTCTTGGGCTACATCCCGATGGTCCGCAAGAAAAAGAATGAGATGATCGACCTGATCGTGCATGAAAAGCCTAAAAGCGCTCTCTCTGAGACTTACCGCACTATCCGCACCGGCCTGCTGTTTTCTTCGACCGTGGAGAATCCGGTTAAATGCGTTTTGTTGACCAGCCCCGGCGAGCAGGAGGGCAAGAGCACAACGGCCTGCAATCTTTCAATCGTCATGGCGCAGAACAATAAAAAAGTCTTGCTTGTCGACGCGGACATGCGCAAGCCCAGGCTGCATCAAGTTTTTAACGTCGGCGTCGAGAACGGATTAAGCACGTATCTCTCGGGGCAATCGTCCTTTGAAGAGATTGTCCGCGAGACAGACATTGAAAATCTGTCGGTGATCGCTTCGGGCCCGCATCCGCCGAACCCTTCGGAACTTTTGGCCAGCCACAAGATGGAGCAGTTTTTCACGTATGCCAAGGCGCGCTTCGATTATATATTCGTGGATATGCCCCCGACCATGGTGGTGACCGACGCGGTCATCCTCTCAAAGGTGGTCGACGGGACGATTATTATTTTGGAAAGCGGCAGGACATCGCGCAAGGTGGTTTCAATGGTCGGGCACACACTGCGAAGCGCTAAATCCAGGGTGATCGGGTTTATTATCAATAAAATAAAGGCCCAAAGCGGAGATTATGAGCATTACTACCGCTATTACTCGCGGTATTATGGGAAAGATGTTCGAAAGAATATGTGACTTTTGAAACTCAAAATCCAAAACACTAAACTCGAAATAAACTAAAAATCAAAAACATAAAACGCGAAACAAAAAATGGGATCTGAAATCCGAAATAAAAAGGTTTACGATTGAGGCGAACGGACAAAGATGTCCGCGAAAAGGGTGAGGGAATATGTAAAAATTCTTCCGAAGACAATAGCCGGCATAGAAGACGCGCGCCAGCTTGTAAGGTCTTCCGGTTCAGTCGGCGCTAACGATATTGAAGCTGAAGAATCATTGAGTAAAAAAGATTTTCTCACGCGGATAAAAATAAGCCGGAAAGAGGCCAAAGAAAGCCAATATCGGCTTGAATTGATCGATGTGAGAAAAGACGCGATAAACGAACGGGACGCTTTGATTCAAGAAGCCGGTGAATTAACAAAGATTTTTGGCTCAATTGTCCAAAAATCCAAACAGTTTTTTATTTCTTATTTTAGATTTTGAGTTTATTTCGGGTTTCGGGTTTAGAGTTTAAACTTTTATATTACTATTACTAAAAAGTGAATGACCTTCAAACAACACAATGGTCGACCTCCACTGCCACATATTACCGGGCCTCGACGACGGTCCCAAGACGCTTAAAGAAAGCCTCGCGATGTGCCGGGCGGCGGCGGCCGACGGCATCCATACCATTGTGGCCACGCCTCACAGGGGCAATTTCGTCGCCGATACAACCGCTAAGCAGGTTTTAGCCGGTATTAAGAAATTAAAGAAAGCTCTCACCAAGCATAAGATCAAGATTGACATCCTTCCGGGCCATGAAATCCATATCTCAAAAGATTTAGTCCAAGATGTTGAAAAGGGCGTGGCCCTGACCATTAACAATAAAAAGAAATATATTCTGCTGGAGTTGCCGTTCCATTCGGTGCCGTTTTACGTGTTCGACGTGATCGCGCGACTTAAGGAGAAGGGCATCACGCCCATCATTGCCCACCCCGAGCGCAATACCCAGATCCAGGCGGACAAGCGTGTAATGAAGCGCCTGGTCAAGGCCGGCGCGTCAGCTCAAATTACAGGGGATAGCTTGACCGGTAAATTCGGCCCTGCCGCCCGCCGCTCCGCGGCCAACCTGCTTAAAAGCGGCCTGGCGAGTATTATCGCTTCAGATTCGCATTCCCCCGCCCGCCCGCCAGCGCTTTCAGAAGCCATCACCGAGGCGACAAAGATTGTGGGGGAGAAAAAAACAAGGGCATTGGTTGAGAGCAACGCGGCGGAGATTATTAAGGAAGAATAATTGGTGACAGCCACCAATT
>JAGLQN010000154.1 GCA_023136835.1 Candidatus Omnitrophota bacterium
TTATTTGCTCTATCGCTGTTTCGTCCTCATTGCTTACAGGCCAACTGAATAAAATTTCTGCTTTTATTGCGGCAGTCAGTGCAGCCTTAATGACTTTTTTATTGCCAAATAAACGAGCAATAGTTTACGCAAAAGCTAGTGCTTTATTGGATAAACACATATCATATTATGAACATGGAGAAAAATATGCTTTGAAATTTGTAATCGAAGCAAAAAATGAAGGAGAAAAAATAATTTCAAGACAAGATCTTATTGGAGAACTACCAAATATAAAATAAAATTTTCTAACAACCTAATTAAGCGGATTTTTGTGTTAGAAATGAAAGGATAAAAATATGATTAAATTTATTGGATTTCTTTTTGGTTTAACTATCTCTATATTAGGTGGACATATTTTATCGGAAAAAATATTAGAAAAATTAAGAAAGGACAATACAGATATTACAAAGCCTGCAGGAAGAAACAAGAACGGTGATAATTACAATTGGTTATTAGGTTGCCTTGAAAGATTCGTGTATACAATGGCGCTTATTATGAATTTTGAGTGGTTCATTGGAGTATGGCTTGGTATGAAAGGGATTGGAAGGTGGACAGGAAACAAAGATTATGGGGTGCTTTTAAGAGGAAAAGATGATAAGAGTAATATCATAGAAGTTAATCATGCTCGTGCAGCAGTAGTTAATATCTTTTTGATTGGGAACTTAATTTCACTTATAGCTGCCGCGGTTGGTGCATATATAATTAAAATAACGGGAATTGATTGTTTGAGTCTTTTCTAACAAATCAATCCACCCGACTAGATTTATCGCTAAAAAGCAGCGGGAAATCTGTCGGGGGATTTCCAATGTTATCTGAAAAAATAAATGACTAAAGATTCTTATCAAAGGATTGCGGCGGATTTTTCTCCGCGGTGAGGATTAATCGGAGGATTTCAAAATGCAGAAAAGACCGGATTGGGATGAGTATTTCCTGAAATTAGCCATGTTGGCTTCTGAACGCGCGACCTGTCCGCGCATGCACTGCGGATGTGTTTTGGTTAAAAATAAAGATGTTGTTTCAACCGGATATAACGGGTCGATCCCTGGAGATGTTCATTGTGAGGATAATGAATGTTTAGTCGTTGATAATCATTGCATCCGGACGGTTCATGCGGAGATGAATGCCCTTATTCAGGCAGCCAAGCGCGGGCACTCGATCGAAGGCGCGACGGCCTATGTTACGAACATGCCTTGCACGACCTGCGCGAAGGCATTGATCACGGCGGGGATCAAGCGCGTCGTCGTTTTTTCGGAATATCACGATACATTAGCAACGGAATTTTTCGGTAAAGCAGGTGTCACAATCGATAAGCAGGCAATGCCGTCCAAGGAAATCGCGTACAATCTTAAAGATTATTCGTCAGCCTGTTAAAGACTGTCTTATTAAAGGAGAACATAGTGAGTTTAAAGGTCCTTATAGCTGATGATGAGTCGGAAATCCTGGAGATCATGGCCAAAAAGATCTTTACGCAAGGCTACACGGTTATTACGGCTTTTGACGGGGAGGATGCCTGGCAGAAGATCCAGAGCGAATCACCGGATATTATTGTTCTTGATCTGAATATGCCCAGAAAGAATGGTTTTGAGGTCCTGCAGGAATTGAGGGAGCATCCGCCCGAAGAAAAATGGCAGCCGGTCATTATTGTTTCGGCGAGGACGGGATTGGAGGATGTCAAAAAAGGGCTCTCTTTAGAAGCCGAGCATTATATTTTAAAGCCGTGTTCAATCGAGGATATCTTGAAGGCTATCAAGCTTATGACAGCCTTGATCCCGCGGCATAAATCTCCCTCTGAATTAAAAAATGACCATTAATATAATAAATTGAGCGGATAAATTATTATGAAGATCGGTATTATCGGATTACCACAGGTTGGAAAAAAGACTTTATTTGAATTGCTCACGGGGGAGACACTTTCGGAAGAATATGGGGGAGGCCAGGAAATCAAAATGGGCGCCGCCAGGATCCGAGACAGCCGTTTTGACCGGTTAGTAGAAATGTATAACCCGAAACGAAGTGTTCCGGCAACCATTGATGTGGTCTTGTTACCGAAGTTCGATAAAGAAACGGTTTCAAGCGGAGAGTTTTTGAAATCTCTGGAAAAATGCGACGCGCTTTGCCATATTGTCCGTTCCTTTAGCGATGAATCGGTCTTTCATGTTGACGGCAGCGTCGATCCTCTCCGGGATATTGGGAATGTTACGACCGAGCTTATTTTAGGAGATCTTATTCTGGCCGAGAAGAGGATTGAGAGGATCGCTTCAGACCAAAAGAAAGGAGCGGCAGGCGCGAATCAGGGAAAAGAAAAGAACATTCTTGATGAAATGAAAAAACTTTTGGATGAAAACCTCCCGTTGATCAACTTTTCAATGAATGAAGATGATAAGAAGCTGATGTCAACGTATCAGTTTTTGACCCGTAAACCGGTGATTATTGTTCTCAATGTGGATGATGGCAAAATTGCGGACACGGCTCTTCTAGAACAGGCCGCGGCGAAATATAAGGAATATGGTGTTAAGGTCATGCAGACTTCGGCTAAAATTGAGGCGGAACTTGTCTCTCTTGAACCCGAGGAACGCGAAACGTTCTTAAAAGAGCTCAAGATTACGGAGCCCGCGCTTAATCAATTAAGCGCGCTGTGTTTTGACGCTTTGGGTCTGATTTCTTTTTTTACTGTCGGGGAAGATGAAGTGCGCGCCTGGACGGTTAAAAAGAATTTACCGGCTCCTGAAGCTGCCGGGGCTATCCATTCTGACCTGCAGCGCGGTTTTATCAGGGCAGAGATCATGAAAACCAATGAACTCTTTGAATCGGGTAGCGAAGCTAAACTTAAAGAAGCCGGCAAAGTTATGCTAAAAGGCAAAGATTACATCGTCGAAGACGGCGATATTATGCATGTTCGGTTCAATGTCTGATCAATGGTATGAAAATTATCCTTCACTTAATCGTTATTATCGTCTTATTTGTTGTTTATGTCCGCTACCTTGAAAGCAAAAGTGTTTTCTATCCAGCCGGACCCCTTTTTGCCACTCCCGCGGAATTAGGCCTTCCCTTCGAGGATGTTACTATTCAAACGGAAGACAATATTAAGATCCATGGCTGGCTGATCAAGGCTCCTTCTGCCGGAAGCACTTTAGTCTTCTTTCATGGCAATGCCGGGAATATCGGGGACCGGTTGGAAAAGATCGAACTTTTCAATCGAATGGGATTGAATATATTGATCATTGATTATCGTGGTTACGGAAAAAGTGATGGGCATCCGACGGAAAGCGGTGTTTATAAAGACGCGGTTGCCGCTTATGATTATCTGCGAAAGCGCGATGATATGAAGGAGAAGAATATTGTCGGCTATGGCGCTTCGCTCGGAGGGGCTATTGCCATTGATCTTGCTACCAAAAGAGCGTTATCCTGTCTTATTGTGGATTCCACGTTCAGTTCGGCCGTCGATATAGCTAAAAGGATTTATCCTTTTGTTCCGTCTTTTTTAATAAGGACGAAACTGGATTCAGCGGCGAAGATCAAGGGAATTACTATTCCGAAGCTTTTTATCCACAGCGCCGAGGATACGGTAATTCCTATAGCCTTAGGCAGAAAACTGTATGATGTGGCATCCGGCCCTAAGGAGTTTATTGAGATCAGAGGCGATCACAATGACGGGCATATTTTTGATCAAGAAAGAATCAGGGAAGGGATAAGGGAATTTCTACGGGACCAGGATTTGATCAAATGAAAAACTTTCTTCGAACGAATAAAACAAAGATCGTCTCTAAAGGCGGTAAGCTGATCCAATTAAAAGGAGTGAATTTAGGCGGATGGTTGATGATGGAAGCCTATATCCTTCACGCGCCGAACTTCCCCGAGCAGACATTTAAAAAAGAATTTGTCGAGGCTCTCGGGGAGAAGGCTCTTTATTCGTTTGAGAAAGAATACCGTGAACATTTTATCAGAGAAGCGGACATTAAGAATATTTCACGGTTAGGTTTTAATTGCGTGCGGGTACCATTTAATTACCGGCTTATCGGCAAAACTCCCTATCGGTACGATAAAGAAGGGGTTCAATTTCTTGATCAAGTGATCCGATGGGCTAAAAAATACGGCATTTGGGTTATCCTCGATTTGCATGCCGCGCAGGGATCGCAAAACTGTGATTGGCACGCGGACAGCACAGGAAGAGCGGAATTATGGACAAAGAAAGAACATCAAGAGCGTGTTTTTGCTCTCTGGGAATTTCTTGCTGACAGATATGAGAGCGAAGAGAGTGTTGCCGGCTATGATCTTCTTAATGAGGCCGTTTTAGAGGATCCAAAACTTCTGAACCGGTTTTATAAAAAAGCGATTAAAAGAATAAGAAGTGTTGATGAGAATCATATTTTATTCATTGAAGGAAATAAATGGGCCACGGATGTGGATTGCCTAGAAGAATATCACGACGATAACTATGTTTTGAGCATTCACAATTATGATCCGTTAGATTTTGTCCTTAACTTTGTTCCGCATTTATCTTATCCTTTTAAGCCGTCAGAAGGAGGATGGAATGAGGAAATGATCCGGCGGAATTTATCCCGCTATCAAAAAATATCACAAAAGCGGGAGATCCCGTTTTTTGCCGGAGAGTTCGGGGTTAATGCCCGGCAGGGATTATTTGGTGAAGACCGCTGGCTTGCCGATATACTGAAATGTTTTAATGATTTTGGTTTTCACTGGACGTATTGGACCTACAAAGCGATTAAGGGACCGTTAATGCCGGATGGTATTTACAGTTATGTCGAGAATCCCCCCTGGGTCAACCGCATAGGTCCGCTGACAGGATGGGATACCTATAAACAGCATTGGCCGGCACAACAGAACGCAATGATACACTCCTGGCATACAGATCAGTTCCAGGCCAATAAAGAAATTTTAAAGGTTTTGCGAGATGCCTTACGATAAAATCACAAGTCTAACGAATTCCCGGATTAAACATGTTGTCCAGCTTCGTAGCCGTAAACAAAGAATGAAAGATGGCTTGATGATCGTGGAGGGCGCGCGCGAGATTGCCCGGGCTCTTGAAGCGGGTATTGTATTTAAAGAGCTGTACATCTGTCGTGAGTTGTTGGAAATTTCGGATAATGATCAAATTAGTGCTACTAGTAGCACTAATCTCTCAGACATAGTGATCAAGAAAGCGGCTTTAAAAAATGTTGCTATTTATGAAACCGCACAAGCTGTTTTTTCCAAAATATCTTACGGGGACCGTAGTGAAGGTGTCTTAGCGGTTTGTGCGCCTAAGCCGGTAATTTTTAAAGATTTTTCGTCAAAGAAGCATCCTCTTTTTGTTGTTGTCGAATGTGTGGAAAAACCCGGGAATTTAGGAGCTATTTTAAGGACATGCGATGGCGCCGGCATTGACGGGGTAATCATCTGCGATGGAAAGACGGATATTTATAATCCCAATGTTATCCGTGCCAGTTTGGGGATGATCTTTTCTATTAAAACTGTTGTCAGTTCAAATAAAGAAGCGCTTGAATTCCTAAAATCCAGGAATATCAAAATTTGCGCAACATTACCCTTAGCAAAAACTGTTTATACAAAAGCACAATTAACCGATGCGCTGGCTGTTGTGGTTGGCAGCGAGCAAAGCGGTTTAACCAATTTTTGGGTCGAGCATGCAGATCTTAAAGTAAAGATCCCAATGCGCGGATTTGCCGACTCGCTCAATGTATCGGTCTCAACAGCTATTTTACTTTATGAAACCATCCGACAAAGATCCAATTAAGCTGCGATTGCAGGTATTTTTATCACGCAATGGCGTCTGTTCCCGCCGCCAGGCAATGGACATTATCAAGGAGGGGCGTGTAAAATTTAACGGTCAAATATGCCGCGAGCCATCGGCCCCTGTTGACTCTAGCAGGGACCATGTGTTCGTTGACGGGAAGAGAGTCCAAGTCAAAAGATATGATTATGTTTTATTAAATAAACCGGCCGGCTATACGACAACAAAATTCGACCGACATGCGCAAAAAACAGTTTTGAATCTGCTGCCCCGGAAATTCCGTCATCTTTCGTCGGTAGGCCGTTTAGACCGGGATACAGAAGGGTTGCTTCTTCTGACAAATGATGGTGATGCGGCCTACCAGCTGACGCATCCCAAGTTTAATGTTGATAAGACGTATTTTGCCCGGGTCTCGGGGAATTTGGAGATGGATAAAAGAAAAAAGGTTGAGAGCGGCGTTGTTTTGGATGGAAAGAGAACGGCACCGGCTAAAATTAAGAAGGTTAAGCCCTTGAAGAACGTAACAGAATTAATGATTACAATCCATGAAGGACGCAAGCGGCAAGTGCGCTTTATGTTTTCTAAAGTGGGGCATCGGGTGATTTATTTGAAAAGGCTTATTCAGGGGCCGCTTGTTTTAGGGGCATTAAAAAAGGGGGAATGGCGCCTGCTCAACCAGCAGGAAATTGAAGGGTTAAAGAAAATGTAGAAGAACATTTTGGAGGCTAGGAGTTCAGGTAATGCTCATGGAGTGAATTGAACTTCGAGTTAGAACGAGAGGTTTGTTGAATGAAATGAGCGTTACCTGAACTAAACATCAGCACCAATTATGATTACGATCAATAACATAACGATGGGATTTACAAAGCGGACATTATTTAAGGATGTCACGCTCAGCATTTTCCCTAAAGAAAAGATCGGGTTGACCGGGCCTAATGGAGCCGGAAAAACCACGCTTTTTTCCATTATTCTTGGACAGATGGAGCCGCTTGCTGGCAATGTTGTGATTCAGAAGAATATTAATATCGGCTATCTTCCTCAAGAAGCGAAGTTTGATTCGAAGAAAACAGTGATGGAAGAACTTACCGAGGGGGACAACCGGATTCGGACCTTGATGGATGAAAAACGGAAATTGGAAGATACGC
>JAGLQN010000155.1 GCA_023136835.1 Candidatus Omnitrophota bacterium
AACGCCATCACGAACAAAGCGACCGTCTCAATAATACCCAAAACAATAAAATAATTCACGAACCCTTTTCCTGTCTCTGCCAGCGCGTCAGCTCCGCTCGCGCCCGCCTTGCCCTGCATCATCGCCGAGGCGCCCATCGCTAAACCGCCTAAAATCCCTGTCCCCCAAAAGAAATGACCGCCAGCCGCGGCCTCGGAGATCTTGCCCATCAAGATCATGCCGTAAATGATCTGGGTTAAAGGCGCGCCGACAAAAGCCAATAATAAAAACGGCGCCGTTTTGCTTTGCGCGTAACATTTTTTCCAAGCTCCAATAGCGGCCATGCCGGCTGCCCCTGTTCCGAAAGCGGAACCCACAGCGGCTAATGATACCGAGGCAGCCATGCCGAGATCTTTGAATTGCATCAATACACTTGTGTCCATACGTTATCTCCTATTCTTCATAACTGGATTATGCCTGTTTAGTCTTCTTAAACGGGACATAATTAAATCCCGCCCATTCCATATTCAAATGCCCGGAGAATTCCAGGACATTGAGCCGCAAGCCATGAACTAAAATGGCCATTAAAGCGAGAACTATATTGATCGCGTGACCGATCAGCAAAATAATAAAGAACCAGATCCCGCCGACTTCAGAGGCCATCGCGTTGGTCGCGTCGGCAACAGCGACTGTCGCCAGCCCGACGGCAAATAAACGGATATAGGAAACAATATCCGTGAATGTATTGACAACATTTAACGCCAGGTCGCCAAGGCCGGGGCCTATGGCCTTCAGCGGATTGATATTCGGCCGCGTAAAAAGCACGACCAAGGCCGCGCCCCCGATAAGAAGATTGGCCGCCAAAGGACTTAACGCCGCGCCCAGGATCAATGTCCGGGCCATGGAAAACATCCCCCATAATAAAGCGAGCCAGCCGATATCGGAGATGAACGACACCGATGGAAATTTCTGGACCGCGCGCCACACGTGGGCAACACTTAAATGAAGAGCTCCCAGCGTGAAACAAAATAACTGAATGTTGTCATGGCTCTTGAGCCAGGGTAATACCGGCCCAAAAGAAGTCCGCGCCAGCCACTGCTGCCCGAAAAACGTTCCTGTCAATATCCCCCACGCGATCACGCACCCGCTTAAGACATAGGCCAAGTACAGCGGCACGCGATCCGGCATCTTTTTGCCGAATTTAAAATGCGCCCACGCGATCGCGGCGGTAAATAAAATTCCGTATCCGGCGTCGCCGATCAGCATTCCGATGAACAAAGAAAAAAACAACAAGAAGAAAAGGCTGATGTCATACTCCCTGTAGCCGGGGGCAATATCGATAAAATTGAATACCGGCTTGATCAGGCTGACCCACTTTGGATTACGGATAAACGTGGGAACACGGTCGTCCTCCGACGGGTCTTCAAATAACATTCCCCAATGTTCTTTCTTGGCCTTCGCCTCTATGTCTTGGCGGGCGTCAACCGGGCAGAATCCTTTAAGCACGACTAATTCTTCTTCCTCGCGCATTCCTTTTTCAGCTTCCTCAAAGCGCAAGACATCCCGCCGATCCTGAAGCGTTCTTTTCAATGATCCTAAATAGCAGCGATGTTCACAGATCTCTTTGAGCCTCCGCTCGATTCTTTCCCGGGCCCGCTTCTGCAGGGTATTCATCTCCTCTAAACTTGCGGGAGGAAGTTTGATAACCTCAAAGGGTAAATTTATTTTTTCTTCTGATACAGCCACGCATCGGTCAATACCGCTTGACGAAAAAACAGTCTCAAGAACGACTCCTTCAGGAATATCGCTCTTCCTGTTTTTGGGTACCGCGCACAACTGCATATGAACACCCCTCAAAGACAGCTCATCGATTGCTTTCGGATCAAAATTGCCCCACAGCCCCCATTGCCTAATCAAGACCTGCCGCTTATGAACATCTTCCCTCTGCCGTTCAACTTCTGCCGATAACTCCAATATTTTACGCGCGATCCCGTTGCCTTTGGGAACCTCTTTCTGATCAATATTCCTTCCCGTTTTTCCCTCCTTAAGAATGGCAATGGCCTCCCCAAGATCTTCAACGTCTTGCCGGCGTTCTTCCAAACGCGGTCCCGTCAGAAGTTCTTGATGCTCGACATGCACGGATCCTAGCTCCCTCAAGGATTCAAGCGCGCGAACACTATCCTTTTTCTGGACGATCATATGGATTTTCTTCATGGGAACGATCATATTTCGTGTCTCGTTGCTCGTTATTCGTCGTTCGTTATTGTTACC
>JAGLQN010000156.1 GCA_023136835.1 Candidatus Omnitrophota bacterium
TCGCCTAAATAAATACGGATCACGCGGATATTCTCCAGGCATTCCGGAATCTTGATCTTCTCGAACAGATTGACTCTTTGGGTCGTAATACGCAGTTCGTGTTTTAAAATATTGATCCGTTTTTCAAGAACATCGATCCGCGCGAGATAAGTCACCATTAACCGCAATTCTTCAATGCCCTTGTCGATCCACAAAGGTGTCGAATAAAAATCATACGCGGCGTCTTTAAAATGGATACCGCTGTAAACCGGGACATTGACCCCGGCGATATTGACCGCGTCGACGGAAATCCTTTCGGGGGTGATCCACTCCGCGAGATCAACATTCCGGTCAGCTAATAATCTTGTCCATCGGCTAATCTCCTCAATCTTTTTGTTGAGGACTTCCCGCCTGTCATCCATAAGCCTATAGGCTTCAGTGATTTGCATCTGCAGCTGTTGTTTCTTTAACTGCAGGGTTGGCAGGTAATGACGGAACTGTTCTAAGCTATCCCTCTGCCGTTTTAATTCGCCTTTTGTCAGCTTGATCTTGCTCATTTATTTTGCCATTTTTTCTTTAGGCCAGTATTCTTCGATAAGGGATTTTTTAATTCCGGTCTCCGCGGGCTCGAAAATATCCGAAAGAATAGCCCAGCCCCGGTCGAGAGCTTCCTCCAAAGGAATATTGACCGAGAGGTCCATCAGTTCTTTCTCAAAACGTTTCCCGTATTCGAGCAGCTTCTCATCCCAGACGCTCATCTGAAAACCCATCGAACGTTTCTCGAGGGTCCCGCGGTAATCGGCAAAGAGCTGGATCATGCGGTCCATGATCGTTCTGTGGTCCGGACGCGTCTCGCCATTGACCTGTTGCTTCAGGCGGCTCAAGCTTCCGAACGGCTCGATATGCCCGTCACGCAGATAAAATTGCCCTTCGGTAATGTAGCCGGTGTTATCCGGCACAGGATGCGTCACATCGTCGCCGGGCATCGTCGTAACGGCTAATATCGTGATCGACCCCGCCCCTTGAAAATCAACGGCCTTTTCATAACGCGACGCCAGCTGGCTGTAAAGGTCTCCGGGATACCCCCGGTTCGACGGGATTTGCTCCATCGTGATCGCGATCTCTTTGAGGGCGTCAGCAAAGTTGGTCATATCCGAAAGGAGGACCAACACCCTTTTTCCATCAAGAGCGAATTTCTCGGCGACAGCCAAGCTCATATCCGGGACCAGGAGACATTCAACCGTGGGATCCGCGGCCGTATGCACAAAAAGGATCGAACGGGATAAAACGCCCCGTTCCTCAAAAGTGTCGCGGAAAAATAAATAATCGTCGTATTTCAAGCCCATGCCGCCGAGGATGATCGTATCGACCTCGGCCTGCAGGGCAATGCGGGCAAGAAGCTCGTTGTAAGGCTCCCCGGCAACCGAGAAGATCGGAAGCTTTTGAGACTCGACGAGAGAATTGAAGATATCGATCATCGGGATGCCGGTGCGGATCATATTTTTCGGCACAATGCGTTTTGCCGGATTGACCGACGGGCCGCCAATTTCAATAAAGTTATCCGTGAGGGCCGGGCCGTTATCACGCGGATCGCCGTTGCCCGTAAAAGTGCGGCCTAAAAGATCTTCCGAGCATGAGACCTGAATGGATCTCTTGAGGAACCGCACTTGATCATTCGTCGAGATCCCGCGGCTTCCGGCGAGGACCTGAAGGGAAACTTTCTTATCGGCAAGACGGATGACCTGCGCCAGCGAAACCCCCGCTTTCGTGCGGATCTCGGCCAATTCCTTATAACCGACATCCTCGGCCTCGACGGTGATAACATCCCCCGCAATTTGTAATATCTGGCTATAGACTTTCTGCATTGCTCATTATCCTTGTTTAATTATTGAACAGCTCCATTTAATATTTTATCCCGCACCTGCCGCTCGCTCTTGGCAAACTCGTCCGACTTAAAAGGAACCGAGTTCCACGTCACGAACATCTGGCTTAATTCCTGGAAAAACTTTCTCGCGCTGTCTTTATCCGCGAATTCAAAAGGCTCATCAAAGATCTCCTCGATCAGGGCGTAAACATGTTCTTGCCGATTGGCCGTCGTCGCCTCATCGATCTTGTCAAAGGCGTTCTGCTGCAGGTAAACGGCATCTAAGAATTCGCCTTTTAAATAATCAATAAACTCGCGCGTGGAGGTCCCCTCTTC
>JAGLQN010000157.1 GCA_023136835.1 Candidatus Omnitrophota bacterium
GTCTCGATAAAACTTGTATACTTGCTCCAGCTGTCAAGCGGATCAATTGAAGGATACCGACGGGCATCGGCCCGGGCCCTCGATAGCCCGTGGAAAGCGCCAACCACTTTCAAAGTCGCCTGCGTTACGGGTTCTTCAAAGTTTCCCCCAGCCGGACTTACCGCCCCGCCGATGGTGACCGATCCGGTATCACCATTGCGCAGCTTGACTAATCCCGCGCGCTCGTAAAAGGCGGCAATGCGCGATTCCAGATAAGCGGGAAACGCTTCTTCGCCGGGAATCTCTTCAAGGCGCCCGGACATCTCCCGCATCGCCTGCGCCCAGCGCGATGTCGAATCAGCCAGCAGCAAAACATTGATCCCCATCTGGCGGTAATATTCGGCTAAAGTCACGCCGGTGTAAACGCTGGATTCGCGCGCGGCCACCGGCATGGAACTGGTATTACAAATAATGATCGTCCTCTCCATAAGCGAGCGTTTCGTTTTAGGATCGATCAGTTCGGGAAACTCCTCCAAGAGCTCAACGACCTCACCGGCGCGCTCCCCGCACGCGGCAACGATCACGATATCAACTTCCGCGTGGCGGCTTAACAAATGCTGCAAAACAGTCTTCCCGGCCCCGAACGGGCCCGGCGTGCAGAACGTTCCTCCAACAGCGACGGGAACAAGCGTATCAATAATCCTTATCTTCGTGACCAGCGGCTCGCTAGGCCTGATCTTGTGGGCGTAAGCGGTGATCGGAACCTTCACCGGCCAGTTCTGCGTCATGCTCACATCGTGGATTTTGCCTGCCTCGTCTTTTAATTGAGCGATCTTCTCGATGAGCGCGTAACTTCCCTTCTCTTTGATCTCGCGCACCTCTAACTCACCGGAAAGAGCGAAGGGAACCATGATCCAGTGGGTAAATATCTTCTCGGGAACCGTCCCTAACTGGTCGCCGGCACGCACCTTGTCGCCCACTTTAACGCCCGGAGTAAACTCCCACATGATATGGTCGTCGATCGGGTCAAGATAGGCGCCGCGCTTTAAAAAGAACCCGTGTTTTTCGGCTAACCGCGGAAGCGGATTCTGCAATCCGTCAAAAACCTGGCCTAAAAGCCCCGGACCTAACTCAACACTTAAGAGCTCGTCAGTAAACTCGACCGTATCCCCGATCTTAATACCCAGGGTATCCTCAAAGACCTGCACCTCGGCCCTTTTTCCTTTAACGCGGATCACTTCTGATTTAAGCCGTTCCTCCCCGACAATAACATAGGCCACTTCATTTTGCATGACCCGGCTTTCAAATTCAACGACAACCATGTTTCCATTGACGCCGACCACTTTTCCTTCTCGCTGATTTGTTTTCACAATCTTCTCCTCGTTAAACTGAGGGGTCGGGGAGGTTTCTCCCCGGCCGCTCATTTCAAATGCTCACAGCGGCCCAATCGACAGGAAGCTCCATTGTCCGCGTTTCATCGAAGGCATCATGACCTTTCGAAGACCTATATTCACAATGCCGCTCTAGGATCTTGAGCTTTAACCCGTAACAAATAAGAAATTCCAGATCATAATAATGCCCTACAGTTAAATCGTCCAGGAATTGCCAGCATACCTGGTCCAATAATTTTTCCGCCTCGAGAAGATCCGTCATTTTTGAAGCTTCATGAACCGCCTCTCGCAGTAAAGGCTCGTTTTCTTTGGCTCCATGGATACTTTTGTGAGGATCTTTACGCGCCCGGTGGGCGCGGAACCAGGCAATCTCATTGCGGAAATTTCTGTTAAACGTGATCCAGGAGAGCGCGGCCGCGTTGTCCGTCTCGATAGCATCGTCATCGCCTTCCATCAGCTTTTCAAAAAGCCCGCGATCACCTTCGGAAAGAAGCCTGCGCGCGTCTAAGAGAAATTCCCCGATCGTCATGGGCAGCTTTCCCTCCCAATTGATCATCGGCAAACTTGCGGCAAAATAATAATAGGTATTTCTCATAATCTTGTCATTCCAGCGAAAGCGCACTAGCTTTCCTTTTAAGGAAAACCAGTACGGGAATCTATTCATAATATTTCTGGATGCCCGTTTTCACGGGCATGACACAATGTCTTTTGGTCCAACCACACAAAGACAGGCTAACCATCCAACAACGCTGCCACTTGCGTGTTGAGGTATAAACTTAAATACTCGACCAGGCTCGCGTCGCTGAAATCAAAACACGATTTGCCCTCGTCAAAACTGATGGTAAACCCGCTTGATATGCCGTCGCTTGACCTGAATGTCACGGGCTGCTTGATCTCTTTTTGAAGCTTGGCGATAAAACCTTCTTTGAGTTTCTTGAGATCTTCGGCATTCAAAGTCACTTCGATATCATTATCCACCAAATTCGCTTTAACGGATCCTTTAACAATCTCGCCGATAATCTCAGCCAGCTGCTGGGAGGATAAAGAATCTTTGATCTGTTTTGAAATGACTTTTTGAAGAACGCCTTCTATCTCTTTCTTCAGGGCAAGAAGCGTGTCACGGGCCGACTGCTTAAGCGCCATTTCTGTTGAATCTTGAATCTTGAGCACTTGCGTCTTAGCCTCAACAACGATATGTTCCGCTTGGGCCTTTGCCTCCGCGACGATTTTCCGCGCGCTAGTCTCAGCAGCGCCTTCAATTTCCTTGGCCTTTTGGTCAGCGGCCTGGACGCCTTCGGTTTTAATTTTATCAATAAGCTCCTGAACGTGTTGAACCATGATCACTCTCCCTGCTTAATATTAGGATTATATAAACGCGATAAGAAATTTAAATTTTAAAATTCGAAACTGCTGTGTTTCGAATTCACATTTTCCCTTAAAGTCTGATGATTGTGTTCAATGAATTGGCTACGCTTCTTACAGGAAATTCCTGAAGCTGCTATATTCCTATTTCCTCTAAGATACGCTTCGCCGCGCCTGAAGGGTTTTCGGCCTTAACAATGGGCCGGCCCACAACCAAGAAATCACTGCCGAAAGCCCGCGCCTCCGACGGTGTTGTCACTCTTTTTTGATCTTCCGCCTGCCCGCCCGCCGGCCGGATGCCGGGAGTGACAATGATAAAATTATCGCCCAGATTCTCGCGGACCAATGCCGTTTCCTGGCCGGAAGCGACCACCCCGTCAAGCCCGGATTCTTCCGCTAACAAGGCCTTCTCCAGGACGAATTGGCCTATGCTATCTTTTTTTTCATCACTTGTCAAGGCCGTAATTCCCAACAATAAAGGACGTTTAACCCCAGCGTTTTGAGCGGCTTTCGTCGCTGCGTCAGAAGCCCTCCGGAGCATTTCTTCGCCCCCGGCCGTGTGCAGGGTGCACATAAAAATGCTTTGATCGCCCTCTCTTAAGCTCACCGCCGCCTCGACCGCGTTGGCGACCGTATTAGGAATATCATGAAATTTCAGATCGAGAAAGACCTTCTTGCCCGCCTTCAGAAGATGGCGGACAACATCCGGCCCGTAAGCCGTAAACAGCTGGATGCCGACTTTATATATCCCCACGTCATCGCCAAGAGCGGCAATAAGCTCCTTGGCCTCTTTAAAGGTATCAACATCCAGCGCGACGATCAATTGTGATTCGCGTTTATTCACAACGTTTGTAAACTCCCAATGATTTCCCTGATATCGCCGATCTTATTTTTCCGCATATACGCCTTGATCCCATCAAGAACATCTGCCGGCGCCCGGGGGTTGATAAAATTCGCCGTCCCGACAGCCACCATTGTCGCCCCGGCAATAATATACTGCAAGGCATCTTCGGCGGTCATGATACCCCCCATCGCGATAATAGGAATTTTCACTTCTTTCGCTGTTTTATAAACCATATGGACCGCCATAGGCCGGATCGCCGGGCCGCTGACACCACCCGTCACATTTCCTAGAACCGCCTCGCGCGTCTTGATATCGATCAACATTCCCGCGAACGTATTCACTAAACTTAAGCCATCCGCGCCGGCCGCCTCCGCGGCTTTCGCGATCGGAACAATATCGGTAACATTAGGTGATAATTTCGCCACCACCGGATATTTTGAAACTTTTTTCACCGCGCCAACAACGCGGGATGTCGCTTCGGGATCTTGCGCGACTAAAACTTTCTTTCCCAAATTAGGACAGGATAAATTCAATTCTAATACGCTAACGCCGCTGACGGAATTAAACTTCTCCGCTAACATTTTAAATTCTTCATCCGTACGCCCCAAAATACTGACGATCAAGGGAACGCCGATTTTTTTCAAGGCGGGTAATTTTGTTTTAATAAACTCGTCGGCCCCGGGATTCTCTATACCGATCGCGTTAAGCATCCCCGAAGGCGTCTCAGCGATCCTCGGCGGAGGATTCCCTTCCCGCGCCTTTAAAGTAACTGTCTTAGGCGTTAGCGCTCCTAGTTTCTTGACTTCCCGCAGATGATAATATTTTTCAGAATGGCCAAACGTGCCTGAAGCTACCGTTACGGGATTTTGAAATTTTGCTTTTCCGATTCTTACTGAAATATTCATTTCTTAGACTCTAGACTTCAGATTTCAGACTTCAGACCAAAACCATTAGTCTATGGTCTGATGTCTAAGGTCTTGTGTCTATTTTAAAAATGCCATTTTAATACCGATAATCACCAAGAAAATACCAAACGCTTTTTTTAACGATGCCGCCGGTATATTTTGAGCGAAGTGCGCGCCTAAAAAAGCCCCGATGATAAATCCGGCAGCGACAAAAATGGCCATCTGCACTTTGACGTTTCCCGCCCAGTAATAACGCAAGACCGCAAAGATAAATATTGGCGGCAGCATGACGGCAAGGGCCGTTCCCTGCGCCTGATGCTGGGTTAATCCGAACAACAAGACAAACACCGGGACCATAATGGCCCCTCCGCCAAGGCCAAGGGCCCCGCCGACGATTCCGGCCGTAAAACCAATGATCACATAAAGTATTAAGGTCATATTCCCTCCCATTGTAGAGCAGATATTGTCAAAAACCCAAAAAATAACCAAGATACAAGATACAAACAAGATTCAATTCTCAATATCCAATAACCAAATAAAATGTCGTCTATAAATTGTTTGTAACTTGAATATCGGTCATTGTTTCTTGTTTGCCCTTCGCTATCGCTCAGGATTCCCGCGAAGAATACTCAAGCGAAGCGCGGAGTATGCCTTGCACTTGTTTCTTGTATCTTTCATGTTATTTTTTCAAATATCAGCTCATGCAAATCAAACACCGGACCGTCGCCGCAGACCGTTTTAAATCCTTGAGTTGTTTTAATCGAGCATCCGAGACAAGCCCCTAAAGCGCAGGCCATCACTTCCTCGCACGACCCTCGCGCCCGCAGTTTGTGCTTCCGGGCGAAGTCCTGGACGGAGGCCATCATCGGCCTCGGCCCGCACGTATAAATAAACGTCGTTTCCGGACAGGGATCGATCTTCGGGAAAAGTTTCGAAACCCGCCCTTTGACACCGACGCTGCCGTCATCCGTTGCTTGAAAAACCCCGCAGCCGTTTTTCTTAAATTCATCTATATTAAAAATATGCCCCTTCGTGCGCCCCCCGTAAAGAAGGATCAGCTCATAGTCCTTTTTCTTGAGGGTGTCCGACAAAAAGAGGAACGGCGCAACTCCCACGCCGCCGGCGACCATGACAATCTGCTTGATCCCCTTAGGCGGCATGCCAAACGGCGTCCCAAGCGGGCCCAGCACGTCAAGAGTATCCCCTTTTTTCTTGGCGGCGAGAGCGCCCGTGCCTGAACCGACCACCTCATAGAGGATCTCCAGAGACTTCTTAGCTCGGTAAATACTGAACGGCCTCCGGAAGAACGGCTCGAGGCCATCGTTAATACGGATATGGATAAATTGTCCCGGCCGGGACTTTTCTACGATAGGCTTGGCATCAATACGCAGACGGGTAAACTTTTCGCATAGTTTTTCATTTGAAATAACTTTATAGATGTCCTGCAGTTTTCCCATAATTTGATGTTTCTACTTTTTCTGACGGAGATAAATGAACCCGATAACAAACAGGATCGCGGCCATCAAAAAGATCATGATCGTGTGCGAGGGGATCGTCTCCCCAAAGACAAGCTGCTCCTGAAAGGATTCAAGCAAAACCGCTAACAGCGGCCATCCCCACAACCCTCTTTTCTCCTTGGTGCTAAACGCCTCTTCCAGATTGACGATCTTTTTAATATCGAACTTTCCCATCATTTCTACCGACGGGAAGATCCGGGGGACTTTTCTGCAGTAAGCCTTGTATCTTTTTTCTGCCAATTTTTCCAGGAATTCTTCTTCCTTGACGACTTGCCTCATAAACCGCAGATAAAACAACACGGCAAATAAAAGCAGGCTCCACCACGGCCACACCATGAAGATAAAACCGGCTCCCATCAAAAAGCTCCCTAAATACATCGGATTGCGGACAAGCGTATAGGGGCCGCTGGTAACCAATGCTTGGCCTTTCTTAGAATGGGCTTTTTTATGTCCGCGCGCCGACATTCTCAGCAAAATACCACCAAGAAGAATAAAAAATCCCAAGAAATCTAAGGTGTCATCCAAGAACGGATTGCGCGGGTAGATACCCCTGAAAGCAAACAGGAATCCTGTAATAATGATAATGAACGATAACAAGGCGCTATCAATTTTAATGCGTTTTTTCAAATTATCTCCTAGATCACTCTTCTTGCTTAATCCGCTTAATAAGCTCTCTAATCTTCACTTCGGCATCCCGCACATCTTTGACTTTGATCATCCCCTCACGGTCCCATCCGCCCAGATCGATTATAGGGCGTTTATAAACAATCCCGTAAGAAATTTCGGATGACGTTCCATCGCTGCCGGGTAAGGCTATAATGATATCGGCAGAGCAAGCAACCACAGCATTACGCGCGTACCCAATACTACTTGGTAAGGCAATATCAATGTGGGGATTCGCGTCCACTTTATCTTTCCCGGGAAGAATGCCGATTGTGGTTCCTCCGGCTTCTTTAGACCCCCGTGAAGACGCCTCCATGACTCCACCAAGACCTCCGCAAACTAAGACAGCCCCCACTTTTGCGACTAATATACCAACTTTGTGGGCAAGTTCCTCCACTTCTGAATCTATATCGTGACCGCCGATAACCGATATTGTGATCTTTTGATTTCCCATTTATCATTTATCCACATATTGTGCACAATCTGTGGATAACTACCATATCTAGCTTACCCCCAAACGAACTCCCTGGGTCCGTTTGGTTATTATTGTTGAAACACAATTTTCCCGGCACGGATCGTTTCCGTAACGCGTCCCTTTAATTTTCTCCCGACAAAGGGCGAATTATTCGACTTTGAAACAAAATCTTTTTCACAAACAATCCATTCCTCATCAGGGTCAATTATGGTCACATCCCCGTCTAACCCCTCCTGGATGGCGCCTTTGTTTTTAAGCCCCATGATCTTTGCGGGGGCGGCCGACATTGTCTGGGCCATCTGTGACCAAGAAAGAACTCTTGGCTCAATTAATTCTGTTACGGCCAAACCGACAGCCGTTTCCAGCCCGGTCATACCGAAGGGAGCATGATCCAGGTCTTTTTCTTTATCTTCCCTGGCATGCGGCGCATGATCCGTCACGATACAATCGATCGTGCCATCGCGAAGCGCGGCTTTGATCGCCTCAACATCTTCTTTTGTCCTTAACGGCGGATGAACCTTGGCATTCGTGTTGAAACTCTTAAGCTCATCTTCTGTTAAAGTAAAATGATGCGGAGTCGCCTCGGCGGTAACTTTAATTCCCCGAGCCTTGGCCGCGCGGATCAATTCGACAGACCGTTTTAAACTCATATGGGCAAAATGGATCCTTGAATCCAGGTAATGGGCCAACTCAATATCGCGCGCTACTATAACTGATTCCGAAAGCCCGGGATCACCTTTCAATCCCAATAATGTCGACGTGACCCCTTCGTTCATGACACTGCCGGAACTCAACGCGTGGTCCTCGCAGTGCTGAATGAGAAGGATATCAACCATCTTAGCATATTCCATCGCGAGACGCATTAAATGACTGTCCGAAACGCATTTCCCGTCATCAGAGAGAGCGCCGCACCCGGCCTCCTTTAACTCAAACATGTCCGTCAGCTCTTGGCTGTTCTGCCCTTTTGTAATCGCCCCGATCGGAATACAGTTGATCAGCCCTATGCGATGTGATTCATTGACCACCAGCTCAGCGATGGAACGGTTGTCGATAACGGGAACCGTATTGGGCATACACATAACCGTTGTAAAGCCGCCCTTTGCCGCCGCCATCACGCCCGACTCGATGGTTTCTTTATGCTCCTCGCCGGGCTCGCGAAAATGCGCGTGGATATCGATCAGACCCGGGAAGACAAGCTTACCCTTAGTGTCAATGGTTTTCGCTTTCTCTTCTTTGATCGAAGAAGCTATTTTTTTAATAACACCTTTTTCGATCAGAATATCCCGCGGCTGCTTCGCTAATTTATCCGCGTTGACAATAACCGCGTTCTTGATCAATAATGACATTTTATTTTCCCTCTATCGATTTTCCTTTGGCGCCAAGCAATAAATACAGAATCGCCATCCGCACCGCCACACCGTTGGTCACCTGATTCAGTATGACCGAGTATTCTCCATCGGCAACTTCGGCAGATACTTCCAGGCCGCGGTTTGTCGGCCCCGGGTGCATGATGATCACATCTTTTTTGGCAAGCTCCAGTTTCTTCTTATCGATGCCGAATTCTTTGGCATATTCCCTCAGGGACGGAAGAAACTTTTGCTGCTGGCGCTCCATCTGAATCCGCAGGGGCATTAGCACATCGCTTTGCCGGATCACTTCACGGATATCATAATTGATTTTCGCCCCAAGATCTTCGATCTCCGGAGGGACCAGCGTCGAAGGCCCGCAAACAGTTACCTCAGCCCCCATTGTCGTTAACCCCCAAATATTAGACCGCGCGACCCGTGAATGGCGGATATCCCCCAGAATAGCCACTTTTAAACCGCCGATCCTCCCCAGCTTTTCCTGTATGGTGAACATGTCAAGCAGCGCCTGCGTCGGGTGAGACCGGCATCCGTCGCCGGCATTGATGACCGAGGCATTAAGATTTTTGGATAATACTTGCGGAACTCCCGACGAGGAATGGCGCACTACAATCGCGTCGACATTCATCGCCTCGATATTGCGCGCGGTATCGAGCGCCGATTCTCCTTTTGAAAGAGAACTGCTGCTGGCGGCAATGTTGATCGTGTCGGCAGAAAGGCGCTTAGCGGCCAGTTCGAAAGAAGAGCGCGTGCGCGTCGAAGGCTCAAAGAAAAGCATGACAACCGTCTTTCCCCGCAAGGCCGGAACTTTTTTAACATCGCGGGAAGAAACCTCTTTAAATGACTTGGCCGTCTCAAGAATTATCTCGATTTCCGCCTTGCTCATATCCTGCAGGTCCAGCAGATCATGTTTTACCCATTCGCTCATTTTTTCTTTCTCTCCTCAACTATGACCTGATCATCTTTTTTATCCGTTTCTTTCAAGACCACTCGCACATCCTGGTCGATCGAAGTCGGGATATTTTTCCCGACATAATCCGCCCGGATAGGAAGCTCACGATGCCCGCGGTCGACAAGGACGGCCAGTTGAATATTGGCCGGTCGTCCGAAATCGATCAGAGCGTCTAAGGCCGAGCGTATCGTTCGTCCGGTAAAAAGAACATCGTCAACGAGGACAACCCTTTTATCGGTAATATCAAATTTGATCAGCGTTTCCCGGACGATCGGCTGAGTATCGATCATCGTCAGGTCGTCGCGGTAAAGCGTGATATCCAG
>JAGLQN010000158.1 GCA_023136835.1 Candidatus Omnitrophota bacterium
CCGGCAACGGTTATACTTGCCGAGGCATCAGATTTTAGAATACCATTCGCTCCGATACTTACATTATTATAATCATCGCCCGTGTAAGGAGTCCATTGTCCGTCTGTGACAGTCAGAGTTCCCGCTACGGTCTGAACCGCTTCCGGATCAACATCATAAGTGTCATCAGGCGCGGAATAGGTATTGTTAATGGTTAAATTATTCCAGGTATTTGCTCCGGTGATTGTCTGCGCGACTGTCCCGTCAAAGGTTGCCGTGCCGGAATTGTGCGTGAATGTCCCGCCTGTTTTGCTGAAGTTTCCTGAAATTGTGAGCACATCGCTCGTGGAGGTAAACGCTCCCGCGCCAAGAGAAAATGAACCGTTGATATCAATCGCGACGCTTACGCCCGTGAATGTTCCCGCGTCCTGGGTGAAGCCCGAGATTGTTACGGTACTCGCGCCCTGAGAGATTGCGCCGTCATAGCCAGAATTAATGTCAATTCCAAGAATGCTAATATTTCCATCAATGACGCAATTGTTATCGCTTGTGTTGTCAAATACGGCAAAATCGCTTACGCCCGGAACCGTATCGCCTGTCCAGTTCACGGCGGTTGACCAATCCGTATCCACCCCGCCCTCGCCGTCCCAGGTTCTATATGTCCATTCATCCGCGCCAACATCCCATGTTCCTGAACGAGTAGAACTGTCTATATCATTGGAGAAAGCTAAATTAGAATCGCTTGATAAATCTGTTCCCTTGTCTTTGGCAACTGTGTCTGTTGGGCTTAAATGAAAATCAGGAGGGGTTCCTGTTTCGTCTATGAAAGAGACACTGCCGTACATATTGGTATAGATAGTGTAATCCTCACTATCATCCATTATGTCATCATTTAAAGTTAATTCCGTATCGCTGACTACGGCGGTTACATAGGAGTATGTTGTATCTGTTGTATTCTTGACAATCATTCCCACTTTCACAGTCGTAAGGAAATTTTGTCCCGTGTCTTTTAGTTTATGCGTGTCCGCTCCTATTCCGTCTGTGTTGCCTGAATCGGCGGCAACACCGAAAGCTCCGTCTTCGGC
>JAGLQN010000159.1 GCA_023136835.1 Candidatus Omnitrophota bacterium
GCATCGGCAAATTCCCAAGTGTATGATATAAAGCAATTTCGATAGTTTCAAAGCGTTTAAAACCGAAGGATTTTCTCATAGTCAGTTTAGCTTTAAGGTTCAATCCTTCAACAATGCCATTAGACAACCGTTCTTTGAAAGAAAAATAGTTCAGCAACAGCTCTTGATGCTTGCGCAAGCGCTTGGCGACTTTCTTTAATTCAGGCAACTTGGATCGCATCGCTCGAGTTGTCCAGACTTTTAAGAATCGTTCAGCCCCCCAGCGCGTTTGATATGTCCAAAAGTGCTGGAAAGCTTCTTTGAGCAAATAACAACGAACTGTTTTTAAATTGTACTGAACCAATTCCTGAAGTTTTGCCAATTGAGCCGTCGTGTGATTCTTTACGTTCTTAAGCCAACACCAGCGGGATTTCTCAAGAATCGGTTCATATCCATCACGTTTTAATTGTGCTGTTTCCGCTCTTCTTGTTTGATCGACTGCATCGTTAAGATATTTCATGACATGGAACCGATCAAGAATATGAATCGCGGCGGAGGCTTTGCGTTTAACAACTTTCAGATACGGTTTCCAAAGATCAGAGCAAATTGCTTTTAACTGTTTTGTCCGCTCTTTTCCAAAACGGTAAAAGAATCTTAGTAATGTCTTGGCTTTTCGATCACGGCCAACAAATAATAACCGTCGACATTCTGAATCAATTTGATAAACAAGCGTCAAATATTTATGTCCGACTAAATATTGAATTTCATCAATGCCGATAGCTCGAACATTATCCAGATTGCGATGTTTTAACCCGTACTCAACAACATATCGGACTGAATCAAATACATTTTTCCAGGATACCTGGAATTTTCTGGCGACTTCCTGCCAGGAAAGATATTTCGCCCAGTACGAAAGAAAGATTTTAAACGGTTCGCAAACAGGACTTTTACCATCGACCCAAGGAATTTTTTCAACCTTGATGCCATCTTTAGGACAATCAATTCTTCTTGGTCGATACAGAAATTCAACTTTAATGCCCCAAATGGGGATAAATTTAAATCGCCGTTCTTTCAAATGATCATATGTGGGTGCTGGATGGTGGCAACATGAGCAAGTCGCTCTTGTATTTTTTCGAGGTATCACCTGAACCACAATTACATTATCAAAAAGGCTGACTTTGCCATAGACGAATCCTTTGACAGGATACGTTTTGTTTAGTATTGTTTTTATGAGCATTGTTGGTCTTCCCCAATTCTAGAATTTTGGTTGTGGAACCTCATTCTAACAAATCGGTCCAACAATGCTTATTTTTTTACATTTTTACCCACAGATTCTGAGAAAGAGCCTAAAAAACTAACAATCTCTGAAAGCTGCCCTTCGTTTAATCCGCCAAAAATTGCGATCTTATTTAAGATCGGCAGAATCTCTTCGATATTCACCAAGGGATCATAGCTTTTTTCTTCGCTCACAGTGCGTCTCCGTTCAATCCTACTCCCTTTTCCTTATAGCCTCAAAAAACCCTAGATCTGTGCCTTTTCGACCTTGTAGAGATGGTTGGGAAATATATCGGAGGCCATTTCTCCCCTATGCCAGTCTTCATACAGCGCGGCACCGACCCACAAGAGGTGATAGTTTTCCATCATAAACCGCTCAAAATTCCTGCCGGGATCGTAAGAATATAACGAAACAGAATGTATATACACAGGAACTTTATCGTCGAGCAGGGCGTCCACTTCTCTCTTGAATTGATCTAATTCGCCCGGGCTGATCCTGCGCGCCCCTAGCGGGCGGGCCAAAGGAGATCTGCCTCCGTAGCGTTTGATAAACGACGATTCATCGCTTGAAATGATCCGCGCGCCGGCCTCTGTGTTCCGGGATATCCACCGCGCGTATTGCGGCAAATAGGCATTCTCATGGCGTATCACTAACATCGGATAAATACGGAACCATAATACATTAATAATGACCAGGAGAAGAACAGCCGACGCGAATTTCAGGGCTTTATGCTTGTTAACCAGATAGGAGAACATATACCCTTGCGCGAGTAAAACCGGCGGCAATACAATAACAAAATAACGCGGTGTGACGGACATAGAAGAATTGCTGTAAAAGACATACGGAAAGATGATCCACAGAAAAAGAAAAAGGAACGTTCTTCTGTTCATCTTAAAGATCAAGAACATTCCGCCCAGAAAAACAGCGATACCCGCCCACGTCAGCGACCTGACCAGGTAACCGGCCCCGATCCATATCCTCGGCGAGTAACCAAAAACGAACTTGCCGTGAAAACCGGCATCGAACCAATCGGCTATCTGTTTGAAATAAGCCGCGCTGTTTTCTTGGATGAAATAAGGCAGATGTCCCAAAGCCGTGATGACACCGACCAAGGACCAGAACAGGAAGAAAGCATTCCAGTTCAATTTTTCTTCCCGGAGTGCTTTGGCGTCCGTTTTACGGGCAGGCCACATTAACAGATAGGATATCGGAAAAAACAATAAGACGAGCTCATGCAGGCGGTTCGCCCCGGTGCACCCGATAAAAAAACCTCCTAAGATCAAAGATGAAATGAATTTCTCCCTTTTATAGGCAAAGAGAAAATATATCCCCGATATAAGGAGCACCAAGTTCAGCGGCTGGCTTTTGCCGTAGACGGATATGCCTAAGAAGATCGGGCATGCCGATAACATGACCGCGGAAAAAAATGCTGCCGTGCGGCCGAATAATTCCCTGGATAAAAAATAAAAAGCCAGCACGCCCAGGGAGCTGGCGACAACACTCATAAAATTAACCGCAAGGACCGGATCCGGAATATGAAAAAGGTTGAAAATGAATATAAACAGCGCGCCAGTGATCACCGTCAGGGGATATCCCGTTCCAAGCATATGGCCGAGCTGGCCGCTCGACAATGTCTTTTCTGCCTCGGATGCCAGAGTCAAACAGTCAACATTATACGGCCCCTTGCTGATCAGAGACATCCTCAACGCAAAACTCAACAGGAAAATTAATAGGAAGATTATGGGAAAACGGACATTGCGCATAACAAGATCAATTCCCGGTATTTTCAAAATGGGCAAAATCGATCAAAAAAACCGTCCCTAAAAAGAGGGCTTTAAGTTTGGCGTCCCATTCGGAAGGAAACATGATGCCGAAATTATCCGCGTCGGTAAAACTTTCCTTCAATAGGCCGCTCCACTTCTTGGTGATCTTGCCAAGGACCATATCCCCTTGCCGGATCTCAAAGGTCCACGGATGAAGAACGGG
>JAGLQN010000016.1 GCA_023136835.1 Candidatus Omnitrophota bacterium
TTAATGCGTATTTTCACCCGGATGGAGCAAGAGCTACCCGCGCCGACCAAGTTCCTTTTAAGTATCAGTTCGGCGCTGCAGCACGGGTGGATGTGGCTGCTGTTAGGTTTGGTCGTTATTATTGTTTTAGTCAAACAGGGGCAGAAGACAAGGGCGCAGCAATCTTTTATGAGCCATTTAAAGTTGCGCATGCCCATTCTCGGGCCTTTTTATTATAAGAGTGAATTGGCGCAGTTCAGCCGGACGCTCGAGCTTTTGATCAAAAGCAGTATTCCGATACTTAAGGCGATCAAGGTGGCTATTCCGATCTTGAATAATACGGTCATACAGGATGAACTTAAGAAAAGTTACAAAGATCTTGAAGAAGGAAGCTCTTTCGGCAAGAGCCTGGCCCGGTCAAAAGTATTTCCTAAATTCATGACCAGCCTGATCATTGTCGGCGAAGAATCCGGAAAGCTCGATGAGGCTTTGGGAGAGGTTGCCTCAACCTATGAACGTGATACGGATGAGGCGGTTAAAGTCATGACGTCGCTCTTAGAGCCGGTCCTTATTCTTGTTATGGGGCTGATCGTCGGTTTTATTGTTGTGGCGATGCTGTTGCCGATTTTTGAGATCAATATGATGGCTGGCTAACTAATTATTTAAGAAAAGCAGAAGTTGGAAGATAGAAGATAGAAAGCCGAATATGAAAATTTGTGATGAAAAAGGATTATATATTACAAAGACCGAGAAGGAGCCTCTCGGTGTTTTTAACTTTAAATGTTTTCTGAAAACATATTTATTTTTACCGGTTGGTCTTACTATTCTATCTTCTATCTTCTATCTTCCATTTTCCATCAGTTTAGTCCAAGCGGAAGAATGGCAGGAGCTTAAAAGCGAACATTTTATCGTTTATTTTGTCGATGATCAGAATTTCGCGAAAGATGTTTCACGCCAGTCTGAGATCTATTATAAGAGGATCGCCTCCGAGCTTGGATATCAGCGTTATTCGGGGTTTTGGACGTGGGACCATCGGGCCAAGATTTATATTTATGCGGACAAGGAAACGTTTTTAAAGGAGACCGGCCAGCCGCAATGGTCGGAAGGTGTGGCGAAATACGTCGAGAAAGAGATTGCGAGTTACGCGTGGAGCGACGGTTTTCTTGAGATGCTGCTCCCGCATGAAATGGCGCATCTTATTTTCCGGGATTATGTGGGATTTAAGGGAGAAGTTCCTTTATGGCTGGATGAGGGTGTTGCGCAATGGATGGAACCGCACAAAAGAAAAGCTGTCAAAATGGCTATTGGCCGTCTGGCCAATGCCGGAAAGCTGCTTTCCCTGCACCAAATGATGACACTGGACGTGCGGCGCAGTAATAATCCCGATTTTGTCCAGACCTTTTATGTGCAGGCTGTCTCACTGGTAGGTTTTCTCATTACCAAATACAGCGCGTCGCGGTTTACTGATTTCTGCCGACAATTGCGCGATGGAAAAACAATCGAAGATTCGTTAAGGTTTGCTTATCCGATCTCTATACGGAATATTGGGGAGTTGGAGAAAAAGTGGAAACAATACATTATGGAGGGGGAACAATGAGAAACAATACAGACTACAGGCTACAGACTATAGACCATAGACTTAAAGAGGGAGACCTTTTATTGAATCATTTTCGAACATGGTCATTGCCATGTTCGAGTCTAA
>JAGLQN010000160.1 GCA_023136835.1 Candidatus Omnitrophota bacterium
CAATTTCAATCGCTCTTGTTTCACTTACATTCACATTCCCGGCACTGTCATTTGCCCAGACGCAGTAGGTATATACACCATTGTCTAATCCGGTCTTGTTAATATACAAGTGAGTGCCGGACCCGGACATCGTTTCATTGATACCGTTCCATTCAAGCCATGAGAAACCCGGTTCTGATAGCGAGACATTTATGAAGGTCCAGTTGCGGGTAGTGAGAATTGTGCCGCTGGGGTCGGTTGAGGAGATGAAGGTGATGGTTGGCGGTGTATTGTCAGGTATAGGCAGAGTGTGGGCAGTGTCGTTGACCCATGTTTCATTGATATTTCCAGATGTGTCTACGGTGTGTGTGCTAAGTTCGTATGATGTGTCTGGAAGCAGTCCTGTGATATTGTAGTAGTTCTGCGGCGCCGGGATGTTTGTGAGGAGGGTGCCGTTGAGGTAGAGTTCGGTGTGGTTGAAGTCGGGGTCGGGTGGGTTGGTCCAAGTCCAATTTATCCCAGTGTTAGCTGAGGTGGATTGGAGGTTGATGATAGTGGATGGTGGAGTTCGGTCTACCACAGTGATCATCACACTTTCCGTATCAACCAGATCAACGCTGTCATTAATCATGAGCGTAATCTTGTGCATTCCTTTGGAGAGGTTTGCAGTGCTGAATGTTTCGCCAGCGCCAATGACCCCATTCATGTTCGAATACCAGACCAGTGAGAAGTTAGTCAGGATGCCGTCTTCTGGATCTCGACCAGTGCCATTAAACTCTATTGGCTCACTTTCATTATATATCGATCCCGTTTCAGGTAAAACGATTGCTGCAGTTGGTGCATAGTTTATTTCGATGAAATCCGGCTCTCTTGTTTCATCAGTTACGCCATCGCCGTCATAATCGATCTCCATCGTGTACGCTGTCGTGGTCAGATTGATTGGAAGGATTGCGATTGTATTTTCTGTGAGCGGAACATTGCGATAGAATATTGTTGTACGCATGTCCCCTCTTTCCTGCTCGACTGTAAAGTTGAAGGATTCGATTTCAGGAGAGTTCTTTTCTTCCTCAGTGAGGTTTGCAACGATTTCGAACCAGTAATCTTCAGTTGTGTTGTACAAGAAAATTAACTCGGGTGTAGTTTCATTGATGGTCTCGTTAACAGCAACTGTATATCCCCCAAATTGGAACGAGTTGGGAATGTTATACTCATAGTCACCGGAGATGTTTACACCAGTGTGTCTTCCCTGTGAGTCATACGCATGAAGATCTACTGGACAGAGAACCATCGCCTCGATTCTTGAAGGGCGTTCATATATTGGTGTGGGGGGATATGGATACGCTTGATATGGACCTATTTTATCATCAACTATTTCGATGAGTCTATACCCTAACTGGACATTTGGAGTTTGGATAAACAATGGGCGTGAAGCATAATTCTCTGAGACTTCTTGTCCGTTTCCATTAAAAACCTTGCTTTCATGGGTATGTCCAGTAAGAACGAGTTGCACATTGTAATCGGTACAGTAGTTTATAAATCCGCATCTATTTTGTGCTATACACGCATCGTTTTCGCCGTATTTAGGGCACAAATTGAGTGCAAGGGGAGTCCCAAATATATCAATACCCTCATTAATTACAGGATGATGCATGAAAACAATTTTATTAGGATGATCTTTTATATCAGATTTCTGCAAGCTATTATATTGAATATCCTCAAGACCACTACCTTCTGGTGTGGAATCTATCACGCTAAAGTCATGACCAGAGTCTAATCCAATAAATTGGTATCCACCAAAATCAAAATAATAATCACCAAAGCCATCATTAAGTTGTGTGCTTGGCCCATTCTTTGGTTTAATTATAGCATTGTATCGTGCAAGGTTAGTTGTCTCAAAAAGTCGATTACGCCTATCATGATTCCCAGGTACGGAGTAAACAGTATCACCATTCTTATTCATAACATCTATAATTTTCTCAACATCTTGGAAAAAACTTTCATCTTCTCGTTCTACTAGATCTCCAGTAAATAAGAAGAAACTGGGTTTAGAATTCGTTACTTCTTTCACATCTCTGACGGCAGCTTCATAAGTAGCAGTAAGCGTGTCCAACGACTTCTCCCATTGGTCTAAAAATCCCGGGTACGGTTGGTAATCTTCTATTCCAAACACATCGATTATCCATAACCATCTAGGTAGAGGAGACCCGATATGTATATCGGTCATGTGAACAAAATTAAATTCTGGATTATAATACACTGTTATTTCTTTTGTTACAGAATTATAATATTTATCAATTGCAGTAACCGTTATTTTGTTTTCACCCGCCTGCAATTCAACATTTGTATTCCAAATATCCGTATTATAA
>JAGLQN010000161.1 GCA_023136835.1 Candidatus Omnitrophota bacterium
TTCAAAGGTATGAGTTACATTCAGAGACTCCCACTCCTGAATACGGATATAAAAACCTGTGCTTTCCACATCTTTGATTCTAACTACGGCCTGGTGTGCCCCATTATAACTCGAAGGCTTGGCTACAACTACAGGATTAACAAAAGAATCAGTAAAGTTTACTCGCTTCCAGTTATGATCCACACTCACCTCTCCGGTTTCCAACCGATCGCAGGCATCGCCTATTCCATCTCCATCACTGTCTTCCTGATTCGGATTCGCTACCAGCGGACAGTTGTCTTCAATATCGGCAACTCCGTCGTTGTCGGCATCAAGAATGAAGGTGATAAAGGCTTCATCGCTTTCATTGGCGTTGAAGACCCGTAAGATATAGTTGCCGGCGATAGGAGGTGCGGGAATGGTGAAGGAGATGCTTGTCTCATTGTTTACGGTAACAGGAAGGATTTCAATGGGGAGAGGGAGAATGAGTAAACCGCTCGACCCATCTGCCACATACGCCCTGTCTCCTGTTATTGCCACTCCATTGGCAGAACCCGGATAACCCGTTGTACCAACAGAGGCGACAATAGAGGGGTTTGACGGATCGCTGATATCTATTACCTGTAAACCGCTGCCATCAGTCACATATGCCTTGTCTCCTGTTATTGCCACTCCATTGGCCCAACCCGGCATAACAACATAGGCGATAATAGAGGGGTTTGACGGATCGCTGATATCTATTACCTGTAAACTGGGGCCATCAGCCACATATGCCTTGTCTCCTATTACTGCCACTCCAACGGCTTCACCAGGCGTATCCACAGAGCCGATAATAGAGGGGTTTGACGGATCGCTGATATCTATTACCTGTAAACCGCAAAACCAGTACCCACCCACCACATACGCCTTGTCTCCTGTTACTGCCACTCCATGGGCAGAACCCGGCGTATCCACAGAGCCGATAATAGCTGGGTTTGAAGGATTGCTGATATCTATTACTTGTAAACTGCTGCCATCAGCCACATATGCCTTGTCTCCTGTTATTGCCACTTCATTGGCATTACCCGGCGTATCCACAGAGCCAATAATAGAGGGGTTTGAAGGATTGCTTATATCTATTACATGTAAACCGCTCGACCCATCAGCCACATATGCCTTGTCTCCTGTTATTGCCACTTCATTGGCATTACCCGGCGTATCCACAGAGCCAATAATAGAGGGGTTTGAAGGATTGCTTATATCTATTACATGTAAGCCGCTCGGCCCATCTGCCACATACGCCTTGTCTCCTGTTATTGCCACTCCTTTGGTACTACCCGGCGTATCCACAGAGGCGATAGTAGAGGGGTTTGACGGATTGCTTATATCTATTACCTGTAAACTGCTGCCATCAGCCACATATGCCTTGCCACCTGTTACTGCCACTCCATTGGCACTACTCGATGTATCTACAGAGCCGATAATAGAGGGGTTTGACGGATCGCTGATATCTATCACCTGCAAGCCGCTGTCATGATGCGCCACATACGCCTTGTCTCCTGTCACTGCCACTCCAACGGCAGAACCCGGCGTATCCACAGAGCCGATAATAGAGGGGTTTGACGGATTGCTTATATCTATTACCTGCAAGCCGCTGTAACGATCCGCCACATACGCCTTGTCACCTGTTATTGCCACTCCATAGGCATCACCCGGTGTATCCACAGACCCGATAATAGAGGGGTTTGACGGATTGCTTATATCTATTACCTGTAAACCGTCGTAATGATCCGCCACATACGCCTTGTCTCCTGTTATTGCCACTCTAAGGGCATAACCCGGCGTATTCACAGAGCCGATTATAGTTGGGTTTGACGGATTGCTTATATCTATTACCTGTAAGCCGCCGTCAGAATCCGCCACATACGCCTTGTCTCCTGCTACCGCTACTCCATCGGCATAACCCGGCGTATCCACAGAGCCGATTATAGTTGGGTTTGACGGATTGCTTATATCTATTACCTGTAAACCGTCGTAATGATCCGCCACATACGCCTTGTCTCCTATTACTGCCACTCCACGGGCACTACCCGGCGTATCCACAGAGCCGATTATATAGGGGTTTGACGAATTGCTTATATCTATTACCTGTAAGCCGCTCTCACCATCCACCACATACGCCTTTTCTCCTATTACTGCCACTCCATAGGCAGAACCCGGCGTATCCACAGAGCCGATTATATCTTTTTTATTCGTAACATCCGGAGCGATGGAAACCCTTGTGTTTTCATTAAACCCTGTGCCTGTCAGAGTCACCTGCAGGTCATGACCTGACGTTCCAAAGAGAGGAGATACAGAGTCAGCTCTTAGCTCCGCATTGCTATCATCAATCAGGTTCAAAAATCCTGTACCATCTGCATCTACCACCTGCACAGGACTGCTGCTCCTATAAGTTGTTGTTCCGTCACCAATCTGGCCGTAATGATTATTCCCCCATGCCCAAACAGTGCCGTCTGTCTTCAGCGCTATTGTATGACGGCTACCTCCTGCTATGGCTGACACATCCGCAAGCCCGGATACCTGCACAGGACTACTCCTATTAGTTCTTGTCCCGTCAGCAAGCTGGCCGGACCCATTATCCCCCCACGCCCAACCAGTACCGTTTGCCTTCAGCGCTATTGTATGACAGTACCCTCCTGCCATAGCTGACACATCCGCAAGCCCTGATACCTGCACAGGACTGGTCCTATCAGTTGTTGTCCCGTCACCAAGCTGGCCGTACCAATTATGCCCCCACGCGCAAACTGTGCCGTCTGTCTTAAGCGCTATTGTATGATAGTACCCTCCTGCTATGGCTGACACATCCGCAAGCCCGAATACCTGCACAGGCATGCTCCTATCAATTGTTGTCCCGTCACCAAGCTGGCCGTACATATTACACCCCCATGCCCAAACAGTGCCGTCTGCCTTCAGCGCTATTGTATGATAGCGACCTCCTGCTATGACTGACACATCCGCAAGCCCGGAAACCTGTACAGGGCTGCTCCTATCAGTTGTTGTCCCGTCACCAAGCTGGCCGGCCCAATTATCCCCCCACGCCCAAACAGTGCCGTCTGTCTTCAGCGCTATTGTATGACGGCCCCCTCCTGCTATAGCTGACACATCCGCAAACCCGGATACCTGTACAGGACTGCTTCTATCAGTTGTTGTCCCGTCACCAAGCTGGCCGTATCCATTATCCCCCCACGCCCAAGCAGTGCCGTCTGTCTTCAGCGCTAT
>JAGLQN010000162.1 GCA_023136835.1 Candidatus Omnitrophota bacterium
CAATTAAGAAACCGCCTTGTTTTGGGAAACCTGGTGAAGGAAATTGTGATGTGTGTGGAATAAAGGTCGGTTGTGCAAGTGCGTTTGCCTGTGATCTAGATAGAAGGGGATGATAGATATGTCTGAAAGAGTAGATTGTCAATGGATGAAGAAATATAAATCTCCAGGATTTCATAAAGACGAACCATGTAATATCTGTAAAGGTTATGTGGTTGTGAATGATAGAGGAACATGTCCATTTGAATCTATAACATACACATTAATCCCAGAATTACAACATCTTGTCACAGCAGATGAAAGGCTATACTCATTAATTCAGGCACACGAAGGCAAAAGAGGATGAAAACATGTTAGGACATATGACCCCAAGAAAGTACAGAATGACATCATATCAAAAGATAACAGCCAGACAAAAGGAAGTTAGATTGATTGATATCAACAAATACTATCAAGCTAATCCAGGCTGTACAATGAAAAACGCTATAACCTTTGTCCCAGAATCGGCGGCGCTGGTAAGTCAATACTCGAAACTTCGCACTGAGCTAGTCATAGAAGGCGACCAGGGCGAGATCACAGCCGAAGACATACACGAATATGTATATGGAGAAGAACCGCTTAGACATAGGCAGAGGAAGTAATAACTATGTCAAACGACAAGTTTGAATGCACCAAACCGGGAGAATGTATTTTTGACTTTTGTATAATCAAAACACAAAAAGGATTTAAGAAATGCAGATTTTTAGAAATATCATCAGATATAAATGATGAAAAGAGAGGATAACCATGCCAACACAAGCCAAAAAAGGCGAATGGTCGGATAGAAAAATTGAGACTGCAAGAGCATTATCTGAAGGCACTGAAACTCAAACAGAAATTGCAGAACGCCTTAACTTGCAACAATCGACTATTTCACGCTGGAAAAAAGACCCTGTGTTTTTGAAGAAAGTTGACGGTATGACTCTGGCACTTGAACGCCACAGTCTGGCCGGTATGCTCCGCAGGATTGATTCTAAGCAGAATTTAACCACCGTTAAAAAGGATGAATGGACTGAGCTTGAGAAGACAAAAATCAAGCTGTTAGGCTTTGATAAGGTCAAGGTTGATGTAAATCACAGCGGAGAAATCACTCATAATGAGATCGTATCTACTCCTGATGTCTTGGAAGCTGCCAACAACCTCGCTAAGAAGATCGCAGAATCTAAATGATTAATCAGACTGCTACCCCGGCCCTGTTCGCAATGCACATAAGTCAGAACCGGTGGTATCCAGCAGATCATCTATTACTACTATCAAACAAGCTTGTTGAGGTTGCAGACGGTAAGATAGACCGGCTTATGGTCACTATGCCGCCAAGACATGGCAAGTCTGAACTCATATCAAAGTATTTCCCTGCCTGGTATCTCGGGCATAAACCAGACAATAGGATTATACTATCAAGCTACGAATCAGACTTCGCCGCAACCTGGGGATGGAAGGCTAGGAATGTACTGAACGAATACGGCCAGAGTCTATTCGGTGTCTCAGTATCAAAAGAATCCGGGGCTCGGAATAGATGGGATATAACTGGCCATGATGGCGGTATGGGGACCGCGGGAGTAGGTGGCCCAATCACTGGCAAAGGAGCGCACATTTTCATAATAGACGATCCTATCAAAAACAACGAGGACGCCAAGAGTAAAGTCAAGCGGGATAAAATAATGGACTGGTTTGAGTCAACCGCATATACTCGGCTAGAGCCTGGTGGAGCAATGATCATCATTCAGACTAGGTGGCACGAAGACGACTTATCCGGTAGACTATTAGAAGAAATGGAACAGGGCGGGGAACGGTGGGAAATCGTAAACTTCCCTGCTATAGCTGAAGAGAATGATATTCTATGTAGACAACCCGGTGATGCCCTGTTCCCAATGAGATATGATATTGATGCCCTTAACCGAATCAAGAGAAAATTGGGATCATACTGGTGGTTTGCGCTGTACCAACAGAAGCCACACCCAGACGGCGGGAATATCTTTAAACGGTCATGGTTCAGGTACTTCCACGAAGAGGGCGAGAACTATGTCCTGCACCGCCCGGAAGGCAATAGCAGATTTCAAAAGGCTGATTGTTATATCATACAGACATGTGATCCTGCTGCAACTGAGAAAGAAGAAAGCGATTTCTTTGTATTGGGGACCTGGGCGGTAACCCCTGACAATGACCTGATACTACTGAGTATTTTCAGGGAAAAAGCAGAGACTACCAAACATAAGCAGGTTATGCAAAGCCAGTTTGACCGCTGGAACCCTGACTATCAGGGTGTTGAGAACAGGACATTTGGACTTAACATAATCCAAACCTGTGTAAAGGCAGGTCTTCCCATAAGACCGCTCCAGGCTGACACTGACAAGGTATCCAGGGCCCGGCCAGTGGCTGCCAGGTACGAGACTGGATCAGTGTATCATCCACAAGGTGCGCCCTGGTTAGCTGACTATGAGGATGAACTGGTGGCATTCCCCAACGGCACACATGACGACCAGGTGGATGTTACAGCTTACGCTTATATCTCAATTATACGAGGAGACGAATATAAAATCATTGGAGGACTTGGAAAACATGACTTATAAAGGCAGAGAAGTAGCACCCTGGGCATGGGCATCCGGCCACAAACTAGCAGAGAGCAGCATCGAACCAATGAGTACCCGGCATGGCAGGCGACCGATGGGCGGCCAAGACCTGACCACCGTACCTATAGATTTCGACGTTACTAAGATCATGCCCCTGCCATGGGTCTGTCCGAAGTGTGGTAATGCTCATCTTATGTATGTGATGAAATGCAACCGATGTGGACGACCTACGCCGTTAGGTGAAGAGAACTGGAGGCGATAATATGGACGCAGATGATGTAATTTTTGGAATTATTATGATTATATGTGGAATATTAGATTCGTCTATAACTGTGGTGTGACTAATGGGAACATTCGGCCAGCGCCCCTATAAATTCGACTCTGAGGAGAAGGTCAGCCTGGATATTCAAGTCGATATTCCTAAGAAAGAGTATGATCTACTGGTATCTTACGCCAGGGGGATGTCGCTGAATGTTATTGGTATGGAGACCAACAGCGACTATAAGACAATCGTATCAGTGTTAAGACGGAACTTGAAGGTATTGTTAGATGCATGACTACTTTATCCATCGCTCACCATCACCATCTATGAGTATGTTGCCATCCCGCACCAGTTCAAACGACCCAAAACCATAGATGAGTTTCACTATGTCACCATTTACAGTATACTCTCCAGAGAATGCCCTATCCTGATTAACTACGAACTGCCCATCATCCCGCAGTTCAAGGTAGGCGTCTGGGTTGACCTCCGAGACATAGTGCCCCTCAACGCTTACCATCGGACTGACACAACCCAGACTAATTACCGTAAGTGATAGTACAATCGCTATGATTTTCTTGTTCATTTTTAATTTCCTCAATGTGTTCTTGTAATTTTTTTTGTACGAACCCAGACAGTTTGAAGAATGTATCATCAACAAATTTGAATTGTTCATCTGTGATACTTATGTGTTTTTGTCTCATCATATACATCATATACCACATACACCTTTATATACTTTAGTGTAGTATATAATGTATATAAAGTATATGATTCTAAATATAAAATTGGTGAAATAATGAAAATATATGTAGCATCGTCATGGCGTAATTATAGACAGCCAAATGTTGTTAATAATTTGCGTGGTGCCGGACATGAAGTGTATGATTTTAGACAACCAGGAGAAGGAGACAATGGGTTTCATTGGTCTGAAATAGATATAGACTGGCAGAACTGGACACCAGAACAGTATATAACTAACCTATCTAATCCAATTGCAGAAGATGGATATAAGAAAGATTATAATGCCATATTGTGGGCAGATGCTTGTGTTTTGGTTATGCCTTGTGGACGATCAGCACATTTAGAGGCAGGGTACTTCGTAGGTGCAAACAAGAAATTAATAATCCTTATCGATGATGGTGAACCTGAGTTAATGTATAAACTGGCTGATAATGTCTGTATAACGACAGATGAAGTTATAGATATGTTGAGGTGAAATAATGGCAGACGAAACAATAATAGGATTGGATGATACACATGGATTAATCGGAAATCCAATAACAGTTTTAAATTCATTACCACCAGATGTACAAAAATGGATTCTATTTGCTACTGGCTTAGCAGCATTGGTATTCATTATAGTCACGGTATTGTGTCTGTTCGGGCATGGAATCGGTGCGAATACTGCATCAGTACAGCGCAACTCATCTGGCAGATCCCAGCACATGATCGGGATTGTCTCGGCAATAGTCACTGTGATATTGTTGATCTTGGCAATAGGAATGGTCTTTGCGATATACTTCTAAGGTGATACTTATTTGTATCATCCTTTTTTTACCAGTCGCATCAGCAGACACCATATCAGAGATACTCGAAACGAAATATTTAGACTTTGCACATGCCTTGAATTATTCAGGTGTATATGTTCCAGATAAAAATGTGCAACAATCAGGCCATATATGTGGTTGGATTGATATTGTTGGATACGATAACATGACAATGATTGATGGGGTATACTACATCCCGGGCGCCCCGGAAGACTATGCAATAGTAAAACATAAGTTATGGGATACAGGATTATACTGGAATAATAACCTTGATTTTATCAAGATTACAGACGAGCGTATCTTCCAGGATGGTGATAACATCACCACGGAGATAGATATACACTTAAAATGGCATCACTCTAAAAAGAGAAAGCCACCCGGGAAAGGAATTAAAAAAACATATCATCATGAGTATGTAACATTCACAGATACCGAACCTGCGCCCAAGACTTTCATACCGCCTGATTATAGTAATGTGTCAGTGGATGTGGTAATTTACAATAATTCAGTATCACCTAAAACATCGCTTAAGGTACTCAACATACCTGAGAACACCATCTCAATAAATTATACTTATGATAATGAGTCAATTACACATCACAAAGGCATTGCAACCCAAGAGTACACCGATAAGAACTGCCCTTATATGCAAATAAATTCGACTGATGTCTGGAAGGACGAAGGGAACTTATCACAGTTTAACGGGTTTGTTATCATACCATCGATGAACTATTCTACAGATAATCTCACGGTAACTGTTAATGATCCATATGAAGCGCATATAGTAGATAATGTCACGGTCTATGAAGTGAAGTGGCATGGTCCAAAGGATACATTTTCATCGCTGTTATTGCCGTTTGTGGCTATCATAGGGATCTTTATACTCGGTGTAATTGTTCAACTTAGGAGGATATAATGGCATTAGATCCAGTTGACGCCCTGTCTGAAGGTGTACAAAGAGGCTTAGATTCATTCGCAATAGGCTTAGGCGACGACATGCTCAACATGAGTTCGTCGATGAGTACTGTCAACGCATCACAGAGCGGACAACTACTATTGGATGTATCGACGTTCACATATAACCCGCTAAGAGACCCCACAGTCCTCAATGCGCTGCAGAACAGTGCACTGCTCTATGTGCTCTTCCTATTGGCTTTTATCTTTGTAGGTGGTGCCTGGGTACAATTTAGTAGATTGAGGCCGACCCGGGAACTACTTGGTATGAAGATTAATACCGGCTCATCACTAGCAGGATTCATGAAAACAGTCTTCATATTGATAGTGGTGGCCCCGGTTATACCATTCTTGATGTGGTTAGTACTGATGTTCAACTATATTATCTGCAATATGATCATGACCGGGATGCTACCTAGTATAATGCTGACTCCTGAGAACGTCACACTTTACGTGGCTATGTGCTTTGTCTATGCGCTGATGGCGATGTCCTTCGTGTGGAGATCGTTGATAATAGGGCTTTGTATGGGATATTGCCTAATCATAATAATCATGATCGCTGTACCATCTACACACCGACTAGGGACGGGGCTACTTTCATATTATGTTTTAATGGTTTTCATGCAGCCGGTTATCTTAGCAATCACTTGTGTGGGTGTGGGGATTATACAGTTTATAGCGCCGTTTGGTGGAAACAGTGCTTTGTTTGGGTATATGGTGCTGGGATTATTATTGTTGATAGTATCGCTGGCATTTATCCTGGGACCTTGGACGATCATGAAATTGTTAGGCAGTGCGAAAAATAAGATAAAATTGGTGTTATAAAATGTATTCACTTAAATTAAGAAAGGTATCTGAGGACTGGCATGGTTTCCCGTGGGGCTGGTTAATACCTGTTGGCATATACGGATTAATCACAGTATTCATACCGTTTATGATCTTCGTATTGGCATCATCTATCATAATTAAAGCTATGATGATAATGATTAGTATAGCTGCTGGAATAAGCTTCTATGTAAAGATGAGATCCCCAGCAATCTTAGAATCAACCATGCTGGAAATCCAGTATAGATATAGAGTCCACAAAGGAGAACATATCATCCCGAAGCATGTGGTACCATTACAATTCTTGAAAGGCTTAGTCCCACTTGAGACAGCACATCCAAACGGCCTCATCGAGTATACTGAAAACCGATATGGAATCATATATCAATTGTTCGTACATAACCGAACAGGTTCGGAGTTGGAAGCATTTATAGCACTGGTCACGAAAAATATAGTAGACCGAATCCATGACGGCCAGGTCTTAAAAGTCTTCGAGATGCAGAGATATACTACTGATATAAGTATCAAGAATCAGGTCGTAGCCGCTATGAACGACGAGACTAAGACACCCGAGCAGCGGGCGCACCTTGAATCAATATACAAGCAGTTGGTAGCGAATACCGAGGTTCCTACTAAGCGGTATATCTACGCATCGATAATCTTAGGCCGGTTTGATAATATCGAGGATGCAGAGGCAGAGCGGACGAATCTTACACCTAGCATTGAGGATGGCTTCAGGCTTGGTGGGATTGGGTATAATATGCTTATTGAATCTGATTCGATAGGGAGAGCTTTGAGGCGGTGTATGAAATGATAAAAAATAAAACTGTTCGTAAGATTTTAAGATATGTATTGATAACTCCAGCAGCAATTGTTGTTATACTTTGGTTTGGTAATTTGACATATCATTTGATTATGAATCCATTAGAAGGCGTGATTTGTATAATCATTACAATTATCATAGCTATCATGCTGATTATTGGGGCGTTAATGGTGGACTAAATGAGATTACTATCAAGATTCAAAAACAAAAACGAAATCGCACATGCTGCAGTAACACAAACGAAATACTACGCCGAAGATGTGCGCAGGATTACCCCTACGATCATCGAAGAGTTTGAAGATCATCTACTCATAGACAAGGAAGTCTATGCCACCTGCATCATCGTAGGTGTGCCACCGTCCAAGACTGGCAGAGGATTCCCGCGGAACCTTGCACCAGACTTCACTGACCAGATCTTAGAACTGGAGGCCACTGGAGAATACTTAATAGGTATCTCATACAGCTGTGCGCCCGTTCCACACGAAGAGGCGCAGGACTTGGTGGACGATGCCTTATTCAAGAACAAGATATCACGAACCGAAATAGATAAGAAAACACAACAGGAATCAGGTACATCTGCCCATTCCCTGCGCTATGATATTGAAGGGAATGATTATGTAGACATATACCACCGGATCTATAATAATGAAACCCGGCTCCATGACTGCCAATATATTATTACGCTGTGGTCTGAATCACTGAAAGGACTAAAGAATGGTATCTCACGTATCAAAGGCCCGATGAATTCCAATATCTCGCATATGGAAGTACCATATTATAAGATTCTTGACACATATATGGCAGCACAGCCCTACCCGATCTTATCTGAGAAAGCGGAGATCCAGCAGATAAGTGAGGATTGCGGGCAGTTAATACCACTGCGGGATCCTGTGGCGGCACTGTCGAACACCGGGCTTATCTATGGCGAGCGTAAGGCAGACAAGGCACCGTATATCATCGACTTAGATAAGCTGGCTGCCGGGCATCACTTGATAGTAGGGTCCACAGGCTCAGGTAAGACCGTACTACTTATGAAATTACTTATGGGTTGCTATGATCTGTTAGGGCACCGGTTCGTATATATCACTCCGAAACCTGACAACCGGACAAATTACCTAGCCGTTGCGGAATACTATCAGGACAAAGCTGCAGTGATTAATATCGGAGCTAAGAAAGGATATAATAACATCAATCCTTTGCAGGTGATGATTGACGAGAATGCAAGCTATCAGACGGATGGTGATTATATAGAACTGTTCAATAATCATTTAGAACTTGTAACGGCTTTCTTCCGGGTCCTGAATACATCTGACAATATGGATAATTATGTCAACGAATCACTGATTGAGATCTACAGACGAAACGGTATTATTAGGAAGGATCCGAGCACCTGGAAGAACCTATCCGGTGATAAATGGCCCGTCCTGCTAGACCTGCGGGAAGTATGGAAGGAAGATTCAAAGAATAAGAACCCATCGGCAGAAGCCATGCTTAATAGGACATCTAGGCTTGAGACTTCCTGGGAGTATATCAACCGACCCACCGATGTGAAATTCAACAAAGATATTATCATCATAGATATCTCCAGCGTCCCGGGTACCCTGCAGGATGCTATGAACGTATTTGTTACCGGTATGGTAGGGATGCGGTTCAATACAGATCTATCAAAGAAGACCAACGTGATTATAGATGAAGGCCGGGTATTCCTCAACGACAAGAAACTGGCAGAGTTCATCTTGAAGATGTATACACAAGGAAGATCATTCGGCCTGAATGCCTGGTTTACGACACAACAGCCCAGCGATGCTAAGGACGAAGACGTTAAAGAACTATTAAAAAACAATTCGTTTGTCAATGTAATCATGGGTAATGTCCAGCCTAATTCATACGATACAATCAAAGCTTTCTTTAATTTGTCTAGTCACGACATGGAAGCGCTCAGTGGGTGTGGTGTCGGCCAGGGATTATGTCAAGTGAATAATACCGTCACTGCAGTTAACTTCGCACTTACTGACTTGGAATCTGACGTGATCCTAGGCACGAATAACCACAGCATAAAAGCAGGACACGATTCTGGTTTTGTGGTTTTAGATAAGCGGATTTTACCACTTGCTGAAGAGCATGATACTTATATTGAAGACTGGATAGATGGAGATCCTAAATCCTTGTCATCCGGGAGAGATCGCCATACAATCCAGCGGGCTTTCAAGACTGGTACGACAAGTATCTGGATCGGTTCGTCTAAAGTAAAAGACGGTAAAATCATGAACCAGACCATCGACCACTACGCTACAGTCCTACAGATCGCTTCATACTTGCTCCATAGGGGCGCCTCAGTGACTGTTAATCATCACGACGATGCTGATGTAGTCGCAGAAATCAACGGCCGTACAATCGCTGTAGAGTATGAACGCCCCAGATCACACACTACCCAGGAACTTATTGAAAAGAATCAAAGAGCACAGAAGCAATATGATAAGGTGCTTTTTGTTTGTACATCTACGAACTATAAACAGCTGGCATCAGATAAGTGTATTGGACAAAACCAGACAGCAGCCCGTGGTTCTATGCTTCGGGAGCATTTGGATAATCTCATCTATGATGCAAAGCAGGCAAGTACATAACGGTGTGGTTTAACCTGCTAAAATATAAAAATAAGACCGAATCGGGCGTAAACCCGTTCGGCACTACACGAACTATAATATTCACTCATGTTATTCCTGATAAAATAGTTCGATGTATCAGGGCTGCGCGGCAGCGGCCCCGCATCTGCGCCGGTTTTCGATAGGTAGTCACCAACATGTTCGCAACGATACGAAGGAAAATAAAAAAGACCAAAACATATCGTAGAATCCGGCGGTTCGTTCGGTGGTGTATTGCATTATCTGCAATACTTATATGGATCACAGGAACTATATATTTATACACGGTGATATAAAATGTTAGAAAAATGGGCTAGATTATTACCATATTGGATATTGATGTGGGCAGTACGAAACTGGAGCAATTCAGATGGATCTGGAAAACTGATATTCGGTAAGAATACAGAATATGATATAAAATATTTTCAATTGAGTGAAGGTGAGTTTGTTGTATTCTCAAAAGAGATCCAAGATCGATTCGATGCACGCAAAGAATCAAAGCGTAAAAAGAAACTTGATAAGAAATTGTATAAATTGAATAAGCAATTGCGCGGAGATTACTGCTTGAAATCCGAACTGATAAAACAATTTGAAGATGAAAAAATGTACGAATAAATAGCCAGTAACTTTATAAATAAATCCACTACTTAATTACAACACATATGCCATCCATCAGCTTACCTAATTTTATCACCAAATTTCTATCCAAGTCCACACCGAAACAATCACAGCGCCCTGGACTAGGTGCCCGGGGTGCACTGGGCCATGCGGAGATTGCCCCGACCCTGGGCTATGCATTTTACCTAGAGCAGGAAGTCTCCATATTCTCCGATGTAGTTCTGAAACTGAAGCAGGAAATGTTCCGGCGTGGGTTCTTCTGGGAACCTAAATTCACTTTAAAATGCTTAGACTGTGACGCCGAATACGACGAGGACGTAGAAGAGTGTGACTGTGGCAGCAGGAACTTAGTAGAACCGGACAAAAACCAGATAAATTTTTTTGATAACTCTGATAGTTCATTCATCGAATCGGCCAACTACAACCACCAATCACTAAAAGAAGTTCTAACAGACTTCGAATTTAATTTGAACGTGGGGGATAATGCATATCTCCTCCTACCAAAAGCATACGAGTTTGACAACCAAGGCGAAATCATATCAAGCTCACCCAAGGAGATATTATCAGTTGATCCTCGGGACATAAAGAAGATCTACACTCCGGATGGATTCCTAGGCGGTAGAATATGGGTATGTCCCAGGCATCGGGACGAGAGGAAGGGCGCCCCAGGATATCGCTGTGAGATATGCGGCGCTGTATTGCAGGATGCCATTTACGAGACGACACACTCCGCAACCTCTGGGGGTGCATCATCAACAAGTAAAAAATACTATCTCCGTGATGAAGTTCATCACTCCTCGAAGTACTATCCGTCTATCCTGTATGGCTTCCCACCCATTTTGAAAATACTTGATACGGCCATGGCATACCACTACTTAGAGCAGAGAGTTCGGAAGTTCTATGAGAGGGGTAGAGCTCCAGGAATAGCCACATTCCCGACTAACAACCAAAATTCACTCCGGGCATTCTGGGATGAAACCATGGCCCGGCTTGAAGATGATCCGTACTATATTCCTATAGTCGGCTATGACTCCGCAGGGAAGGCAGCGGCCTCATTCCTGAAACTCATGGAAGATCCAAACCTTGACATGCTGGAAGTCAAGAAGGAACTCCGGGAACGGATGGGGTCCAGGTTCGGTGTGTCCCTGATCTTCCAGGGAGATACCAGCACATCCGGAGGCCTGAACAACGAAGGACTACAGATCACAGTCACCAACCGAGCCATTGAGGATGGCCAGGCAGGATATAATAATAAGGACCTGCCCTGGCTATGTCAGCAGTTTGGTATAACCGACTATATCCTGCAGTTGAATCCCAACGAAGAACAGGACGAAATGGCAGAGAAGGACCGGTTGGCTAGGGATATTTCAAACGCAAAGAGCATGTGGGAAATGGGCTTTGATATTGAATATAAGGACGGCGAGTTTGAGTTCTCAGGCGAGGCAAAGCCACCGAGTGCCGGCGGTGATGATGCAGGTTTTTTCCCGTTAGGTGATCCAGACAGGCCGAGCGGTGAGCCTGAACTTCCAGATATCGACAAGGGGTTATTATCGAAAGCCTTTGTAGATGATGCCCTGAACGCTATAAAAGCCGGGGCCCTATACTCCAAATACAAAGATGTTCCAAAAGCCGATATTCCAATCATCCATGGCATAATAGAAAACGCGTTTGAGTCCCAAGAGCTCTCTTTAAAATCCATGATGGATAAGATAATGGAAGCCACCGGGCTCGACGAAGATAAAGCCAGGATGATAATCAGAACAGAATCCTCAGCAGTATCCATGCGCGCCCGGGAGATCGGCTGGGAACGCCAGGAGAAAGCGCAGGGGAAAGTATTCAAGTTCAAGGTAGTAGTCAAGCATGATAAGCGGACCGCCGGCATCTCTAAGAGGATAGAGAATAAGGTGAACGCCGAGGGTGGCGCAGTTACCCTTGACCGCATGAAGGAGATATACAAGGAAGAGTCACAGAAGCCGGCTACCGATAACCCGGCGACTACCGGGATGGGTTCAGGCTGGACCGGATGGAAGAACTTTGTTGGTCACCCCCATGAGCGGTGTACGGTGGTGCGGGTGGTATGAGTGATTTATATCAATCCATCTTTTTGTAATCGCGTTCTCAATTCAGGTTTTAATTTTTCAATTGGAACTTCTATATAGCTCCAATGAGGATTATGATTACAAATTGTAGTTCCAAACTGTGGTAAAAACACTTTCCCATTGGATACTTTTATTTGGTATCCTTCATATTCAATTGTCGTAGATACAACCTTCATACTACCACTTTGATTTTCCTTCCAATAGTACAAATTCATCGCAGTCGTACACATTATCATTGCCTTTTCCATTACCAAAGCAGGGGGTTCCATTACATTCTGCGAATTCATGATTACAATTACGACATAGATTTATAGTTGACTTCGTTACTTCAACCACATACATCTTAACAGTCTTACCAGCATTCTCTCTTCCTACAGATATTTGACCATTTGGACTTACGATCTTAGGCCCGACTGTCACAAGGATTTCTTTTTCGTCTATCTGGATTTTTGGCATTCTTATTTCCTCATAAAAATTCTATTGTGGACCACTACACAAAGAGTCCTCATCTCCAAAATCACAATCTGATTTTGAAATCTGACATAACCCTTGGAAATAAAATCTACATTCTTGAATTTCCGTATCTACCATGATTATTACAACTCCATAAATTTTTGATATGCTTTTGAATCTACTTTTCCACTTTCGATTAGTTTTTTTGCCACCCGATATAGTTTTCTATCTTCGGAAGTATCTTGATGTTTGTTTGCTTCAACAATGAAGCGGTCTTCAAGTTTTTTCATTGCTGATGCTGTTTTTGGTTCTAAAACCTTGTTAGAAACCATCCAATCCATAATCCCTGCTTTTGTCCATGTTATTTCAGTTATCATTTATGTTTTCTCTCCTGGGTATTGTCCCATATACTACATTGTTTTATAAGTATATATAGTTTGTGGTACAATATAGTATACCATTAACTTTATAAATAAATCCACAACTAAAATATCAAATAATGCTATCAGCCAAAGTAATATCAGTTGAAGTTGATCCCCATGCCGCCGAAGACTTCCTTAAAATATTAGATGAAGGATTAACCGATGTAGCAGAAGCAGTCTTCACACGCAGCCAGGAACTTGTCGCTGTCGATGAGGGTATGCTTAAGAAATCCGGGCATGTTGAGCATGAGTTCTTAGATAAGGATGTTGTGTATGATGCTCCGTATGCAGCCGATGTAGAGTTCGGTGCAGATCCACATACTCCACCATTTGAAGATATCAGGGGATGGGTTCATAGGAAGCGGTCAGACCTGGGGGTCAAACCAAAAGATGTTGATAATGTAGCCAGAGCAATCCAATTAAAAATATCAGAACATGGAACACAACCGCAGCCTTACCTCCGGCCTGCGTTTGATGAGATGGAGGTTACGGCAGCGGAGATTATCCGGGCTAAGTTTAAGGATTAATAAATCTCTTTACAACGTTCCATCCAAAAACAGTATGTTCTATTTCAAGTTTAGTTCCAATCTCAATTTCAGGGGCATGTTGAACAATCATAGTAAGTATTTCATTTTGAGTTTTACCACAAAGACAAACATTTTCACCATCAAACTTTTCAACTTCTACACCGTTTGGCATAATTATTGTATCACACATTATATTCACCACACTTAATGCTGTGGCGTCCTGGCATCGTCACCCAAGTCTATTTTTAAATATACACAATGTGAACTTAGAGATCCATCCAAGTTAAAAAATATGCATTGTTTATGTCCTGTATTGCCGAAACAGTCATATCCTTTTCTTCGTCTTTCACAATAAAAGTTCATAGTTTACTCCCCCAGTACTTCTAACTCAACAGTTCCAAGTCCAAACTCGAAGCTGTGCCATGGTTCATTATTCATTGCGCATAACATATATCCCCCAACTTCTTTGACATATCTAACTTCACCAACATATCTTTTATTGTTGTAAGTTTTTATAAAAGATATTCTGTCGGTTTCGTATATCTCCACATTGTTCTTATCTTTCAAATCAATATACTGTTCAGAGTCCATTGGATGGATATAGTTATCTTGTATTTTTGGATTTTGCCATATACCATCTACTAACCCCCAATAATAATGTAAACCATTATTCAGATTACGTTGACGTAATTTAATATTTCTCATAGTTACTCCTCCAACTTAACCACAGCCACATGGCAACCCATCCATGTCTTAGGAACATGGACCTGAGCACCGCCTCCAACCGGCTTGACTGTCCGCTCTAGCATTTCTGTGGCGTTTGGGATGGTTATCTCAGACATCTTTTATACCGTCCATTCGTGCATCTGCCGGGATCACAAACACCCCATATTGCAATCCCATACCATCAGTAGCATTGTGAGAATCTGAATAATTATATGGGAATTTTACTGCGCGCCGTGAGTATATGTATACAATTTTATATGCCATGTTTATCACTCCTTATAATCCATCCATCTTCGCATCTGCCGGGATGTAGAATATAGTATCACTATATTTGTCACCCACATTCAGAATATCAGTCATACTCATAAACTTTAGATCCATTCTTGCGCGGACAATTAAAAATACTTTTGAATAGTTTTTCATTTAACCCACCCACATTTCAGAGATACAATACGTTTAATTGACAGGACAAGGCTACAACAACCCAGCATTTTAGTTCTTGGTGTACTGTGCCTTTGATAGAGTGCTCGAGATATTGTCATTTCAATCACTCAGTATTATACTGGTCTTCATATCTCTTATCCATCGGTTTGATATCCTCTGGGGCAAGTGGCCATTTATTTGATGGGCAAACAGGATATCCATAACCACGATCAACAAATAGTTTTTTATATCCTTTACATTTAGGATCATCACATCTTTCTATCATCTTATTCATCTCCTTTGTGATTGCTCACAATATATACTATGTATGTATCATATATATACATTCCTATTTAACATTACCAGTAACTTTATAAATAATTCCACAACTAAATTACAACACATATGCCTTACGATTCTAATAGCCAGCTCCCAGAGGCAGTCCAGAACTCCTTATCTGAATCTGATCAGACAAAATGGCGTAAGATCTTCAACTCTGCACTTGTAGATACTTGTGATAATGATGATACATGCGCCGCTAAAGTCGCATGGTCCCAGATGAAGAAGAATGCCAGGCACTTTGCAGGGTGGGCCACAGCCGAGATTGTAGATAAACAAGGCGATAAGATCGAGATAGGTGCCTTCAAGTCCACCATGCAGAAGTTCATGAAGTTGGGCGCTACAATTATCGACAAGCATTCTAACCGGAAGGTAGGTTCATACATCGACTATGAGTTTAGGAACAAGGATAGTAATGCGGCACTTTGGATGGAAGGCGTAATATACAAGGGTCACCGCATCCACGATGAGACCTGGGATAAGATCAAGTCAGGGGAGTACCCGGCACTATCCATTGGAGCCGATCCATTAGAGTCTAAGAAGGAATGTGACGCTAAGACCTGCTGGAATGCAATAAAGGCTA
>JAGLQN010000163.1 GCA_023136835.1 Candidatus Omnitrophota bacterium
ATTTTTTCACTTTTTTTCTTCTTTCTGCTTCTTTTTGCTTGTAATTCTTATGCGTAGGTATACAGTTAAGCTGGATTTTATTTAAAAACTCGAAAATGGGAGCTGTAAAATGTCGGTTTTATCAATTGGTGTTATTGAAAAAAGACGCAATGCAAAATTGAAGAAATTAATGACAATCGGTCCGGTATTGCAGGGAAGTATTACAAATGTTAAGCTAACTTGCGGTAATCCCGCCTGCAAATGTGCCAGAGGCGAGAAGCACACTTCCAATATTCTTACTAAAAAAGTTAAAGGGAAAACAAAATCAGTATACATACCTGCTGATATGTTGGAAGATGCGAAAAAATGGACAGAAGAATGCAAAAAACTGAAAAATATGATCAAGGAGATATCGGATTACAACGAACAAATACTCCGTCTTTATGTGAAAACTCAAAGAGCAAAAAAGAAAAACCTGGCCGCCGTCAAAAAGCAAAGCCAACTGAAATCATAGATGCCGACCAGATAAAATTGACTATCAGTCACTTCTTCCCCGGCAATCTATTGAACCAATGGATAGCTGAAATTCATGACCCTCGTGTAGATGATATGTGCACATATAAGTGTGGACACCTTATCTGGCTGGGAATATTGATGTTTCTATTCAGGCTTAAATCACGCTGTCAGCTAAATCAGGAAAGGCAGACGGAGGTATTCCTCAATAACCTCGTTAATTTGAGCAATACTTATGAAAAGCAGGTTGCCAGCCCTGACAGTATGAATTATCTGTTGGAACAGCTAGACCCGCTCGAAATCGAAACTGTAAAAGTCAAGATGGTCAAACAATTGATAAAAGATAAGCGGCTTGACGCATTTCGTTTGAACGGAGAATTTCGTATAGCAATAGACGGGACAGGCGTTTTTTCTTCTTCAAACCAACATTGCGAGTGTTGTCTGAAAACCACACATTCCAGCGGCGCGGTTACCTGGTCACATAAAATGCTGGAAGCAAAACTGGTCGCTGAAAACGGCTTTGCCATGTCAGTGTGCAGCGAGGCGATTGAAAATGAAAACGGCATATATGATAAACAGGACTGTGAATTGAAAGCGTTTTACCGAATGGAACAACGCTTGAAAACTTATTTCCCACGTACTCCCATATGCCTGTTGCTTGATGGTATTTACGCATGCAGGGAAGTTTTTAAAATCTGCGAACGTAACAACTGGAGCTATATTACGGTACTGAAATCTGGCAGAATTCCTACTCTTTTTCAGAAGGCATTGAAAAAACAAAAACTTCACCCACAAAATCTCCTCGAACTAAAAATTAATAAAGATATTGAACAAAAACTTTCGTGGGTTTACAACCTGGAGCATAAATCTCATGCTCTGCACGTAATATTTTGCGAAGAAACTAAAATTTCAAAGGGGAAATCAGTAACAACATATTGGTGCTGGGTAACAAATATCAGGCCAAACGCTAAAAATATATCAGAACTTGCGAACAAAGGAGGACGCCAACGCTGGAAAATTGAAAATCAAGGATTTAAAGAACAAAAACGACACGAATTTGAACTTGAACACATGTACAGTGAAAAAACACACGCCTGGAAAAGTTATTATCAGCTTTTAC
>JAGLQN010000164.1 GCA_023136835.1 Candidatus Omnitrophota bacterium
AACTTTCTTATGGCCTTTCCTCCATCCGAGCTGACGGATCATTTCCTGCGGAATCGTGACATAATACGTCGTGCCGGCGGTAACAGTCAATTTACGCGCATCCTCAATAACTTTTTTCATAATTTTATTATACTACGTAACCAATACGTAGTCTATTATTTTTACTATAATTTTCTACTTATTATTTTTTATAAACAAACTCAACCTGAAGGCCAACCCCGCAAGCAATAGTAATTTTTCAAAGTAGTGAAAGGCTATAGCCTTCATAATTATTGCTTTCATAGCGGGAAATGGCAGATTTTGTTGTATGAATTCTTTTTGCCAATTGTTCTTGTGTTAAGTAAGCTTTATGCCGTATTTCTGCTAACTTCTGTCAAATTAAAGATTATAACTTAATGTAATAAAAAGTTTTGCAATGGAACCTAGATTTAATTCGATGCAACCTTCATGAGAGAGGGACTTAGCTGACGTTACTTGAATGATTTCAATTGGTTATGAGCTTGGAAGGTTTTTTCGTGGTCAAATCGTGGCAATTTATCCGGATTTTGTAGACATGCAAGTACTCTATAAATATCCAAACACTCCACAAACATCGAAATAGTCTTTAATAAGAGTCACTATGCCAATAATCAATATTATTCTCCCCAACACTTTTGCATAATAAAATACTTGATTGTAAATGTATGAATGCCTGATTCTCTCATAGTCCTTAATATTTTTAATATCTTTTGGCAAGTTAGAATCTCCAAGAATTTCCTGCAAAAGCTCTCTTTTTTCAGGCTTCTCATAAGACCTGGGACCAACTCCTTCATCCGTTAAGCCTAATTTTTTCTCCATCTTATCTAAAGATTTTCTCCCACATTCAACAAGTTCTCTATTTCTCACATCAATAATCTGAAATCTTTTCGATAAAATTATTATTGCTAATCCAGAAAGAATTAGCACAACAGGGTTACCGCCCAAACCTACCAAAAGATAACCAATCGCGCCAATAAATATGAGAAAAAACCGAAATAGAACTAATCTTTGATTCGCGTGAAATTCAAACCAATTCCACGCATAATACAATTTTTCTTTATCCTCCATAGAATCACTTTCCATTGTCTTTATCAAATAAATAAGATACAACTTGTTTATTAAGAAGCTATTCCAACAGAAGAGGAACAGCCTAATCTGTTAGCACCTACAAGAATCATCCCCTTAGCAGTTTCAAAATCCCTTATGCCCCCGGCGGCTTTGATTCCCATTCTCTCACCGATAACTTTTCTCATTAATTGAACATCTTCCACCGTTGCACCCGCCGTGTTAAACCCTGTCGAGGTCTTAACGAAGGCTGCTCCAGCATACTTTACCAACAAACATGCTATTACTTTCTCTAAAGAAGATAATAAGCATGTTTCAAGAATAACCTTTACAGGTTTATTCTTGGCCGCAACTACCACTGCCCGGATATCCTCATAAACCTTTTTAAACTGCTGACTTTTCAGATAACCTACGGCAATAACCATATCAATTTCATCAACTCCTTTAGAAACCGCTTCTTCAGTTTCAATGACTTTTGTATGCGTAGTATTCATTCCCAATGGGAAGCCGACAACCGTAATAACCAATCCTTCATTATTCCCCATTGCCTTACAAGCCGTCTCTGCGAAGGCAGGATTTACACATACCCCCTTAAAACTGCATTCCTTTGCCTCAGCGCAAAGATTAATGATATTTGTCTCATTGGCTTCAGGCTTTAGAATTGTATGTTCAATATACAGACGAACATCCTGTGGCGAACTGATATTTATTGCAATCTGTTCCGGGTAACAAGCGCATTCATGCTCTTCGAGTCCTAAAGCATTTACGCGTTCATGTCCTTCATTGATTACTTTCTCTAATTCATTATGCGTCATTATTTTCCCCTAAAAATCTTATAAAAAGCAGAGAATACTCACAGCACTAAAATTGTGTCAAAAACCGATTCGCAGTCTTTAAATGAATCTACTTTGAACAACTCATCAACCGCAGCTTGAGGTTTATCAAAAACAGTAGTGATGGAATGCGTTGCCACAGTCTTGAGTGCTTTACGGTCAGCATCTTTAACCTCGGCTGTAATAGCATAGTATTTTAAACCTTTCGGCTTAATCACCCATTGCCGGGTTTGCAGATGAGTATAAATAGCTTTCATCAGGCTTCCCTCGTGCGGTATCTGCAATCTCCTGTCCGGCCTCAGTGAAGTCTTGCATGAAATGTAACCGACGATATCTTCAAAACCGCACTTCGAAGTGAAGAATTCATAAGCAGTGTCAATTTGATGAATGATCTTTTTGTCGAGCTTTGTTATGCTCCGGTTTAATTCCTTCGGAATTTTGATCTTCTTGGGATCAATAATAACAAAATCGGGATTGGACGAAATCAATTGAACAGAAGCAGAAGACTTAACTTTTTGCCTTAAATCAACGATGTATTCAAAAAGTTCGGG
>JAGLQN010000165.1 GCA_023136835.1 Candidatus Omnitrophota bacterium
TATAGTTTCGCCACATCATATTGACGAATGTTCGGCAAAGGAAAAACCATGAACTTTTTCGGAAATTTCTTGTGATAATTACAGGCGCAAATCGTAATGAACCATTCATACCATTTGCCGTGTACATTGTTTAATGCTCCGGGACTGATATCGGAATTTTCGTGAAGTATTGCTTTATCAAATACATGAATTAACTCAAGGAAAGATTCATCAGACGGGGAGAGTTTCCCATTTTGCAATTGACAAAAAGCTGCTGCAGAATCTATTTGATATTTACCGCCGGGGAGTTTTGTAATCAGGGACATTGTTTTTTCACCATCTTATTTTCAATTTTATCAGCACATTTGGCTGCATCCTTTCTGATATTTTTATCATATAATCTTATTACAGTCCACCCTTCTTTACGCAACGTCCGGTTGACCAGTTTATCCCTGTTAATATTCTTTGTTAACTTCTCTCTCCAAAATGCAGTGTTAGTAGCAGGCAGCTTCCCATCTTTAAGATATTCAATGCCATGCCAAAACTTTGAGTCACAGAATATTGCTACCTTTCTGGATTTCATAACAATATCCGGTTTGCCGAAAACCGATTTATCATTCTTCCGGTACCTATAACCACGACGCCATAGCTCTTTTCTCAACATAATTTCAACCGCATTCTCGGTTGCTCTGATTCTTGCCATATTTTCAGAACGACCTATCGGTTTACTTTCATTTCGTGCCATAGCAGTTTAAAGAATTTGCATCTTGACGGCGAGCCCCAAGGCTTTACCCAAGGGAGGCGGGACGGCATTTCCAATCTGTCTGCCGATGCTTACAAGAGTGGGCTTGCGTTTATTTTCAGAACAATAAAATTTCCAGTCTTCCGGAAATCCCTGTATTCGGGCCAGCTCAATGGTGTTCAAACCTCGATTCTCTACCGGATGTATATATCGCCCCTTTGACGGATTATATGCCGCTGTCCGGATTGTTACCGATGGGTCTTCATATTTCAGTCTTCCGAACGTATCGGCACCCTGATGTTTGCCGTTTTTCCAACAATTCGGCCTCAATTTATCAGGAAGCACTTTAAAGTTTTCACCGGGGTTAATATACTTCATTCTATTTTTAACTATGTCCGATATATTCATCACCAAACAATCATGTCGGCTTAAATCTGCCTTTTTAATAGTTGAAAAAGCCTTTTTCAGTGAGACCCATTTTCCCGGTTTATATTCCGGAATTTTATTCAAGCTCTTTACAAAATCATTCCAAGAATTCAAACTTTCAAAATGCGTCGGAAGCGGAAACATTGGAGAACGGCCGCTTTTGATGCCCATCAAAATAAATCTCATCCTCCTCTGAGGAACTCCATAATCAGCTGCATTTAACACCTTGAAAGACATCTTATATCCGGAACCGTTTAACTTTCTTATCATTGATTCAATGAGTGATTCATGAGCCGCATGAGTTATTCCCTGCACATTTTCAAAAATAAATACTTTAGGCTGAACCCCTTTAACAATCCTGACAAAATCCAGAAATAAATCTCCATCTTTTTTATCGTTAATTCCAAATTTTTTTCCGATATTGTTGAAGGGTTGGCATGGGGCACCACCGACAACCAAAGCGGCTTCTCCCTTTTTCAATCCTGCAAATTTTAACAGTTCGCCAGCGGTGACGCCTTTGATATCGCCGGGCCTACAGACACCGTTCTTCTCGCAAAGAAACCACTCTCTGTTTTTCTTAAGTGTTGCCCGACAATCTTCATCAATTTCAACACAGACTGCCGTCTGAAATCCGGCTTCTTCCAAACCGATATCCAAACCCCCGGCTCCGGAAAATAAACTTATTACTTTATTATTTGGAAATGAATTGCAGCTTGTATTGTGGATGTCAACGTAGTTTAACCCTGATTTTGAACGATACGACTTCATGGCTCCCCCTTTGTTTGTTATTATATTACTTTGTTTGGTTTTTTGAAGCATTGTTACAACTTTCTCAAAGGGGAAATTTGAGGGCAAATGCTGATTGTTTTTCTTATACCACGCATTTGTTTGGTATGTCAAGATTTTTCCTTTTCCCCGCTTATCCCATCTATCGCCTGTACTGCTTTCATC
>JAGLQN010000166.1 GCA_023136835.1 Candidatus Omnitrophota bacterium
GCATACGGCAGAGAGGATTTTGATAGTGAGATATTACTGGGTTATGCGATGCAGACACTGCATGAAATGCCTGTTCTGACCCGTGATGCGATCCGCAAGGCGCTGGAGCCGGTCTCTCCTGTAGACGGGAGCAGTCTGCCCGAGGGAATGAAGGATCTGTCTGCATCTTATCTTGCCGAGCAGGTTGAGATGATCAAGATCAGTCCCCACACGATCAGCACAGAGGAAATATCAAAGTTGTGGTCAGCATTTCAGGCAAATTACCGTCCATCGGTCGCATATCATGTATCGGTCGTGATTATTGAAAGTAAATATCAAACCCGTTCGCCCCTACCTGTACTATCACGCGGACGTCCTGATATTAATACAGGCCGTGATGAAGGTGTGATCACACAACCGGATCTACTACCGCCGTTTCCCACTATCCAGGACGTGAAACCGCCTGATCAACAGCCCGCTGTCCGTATGGGTGAGCGTTTGGTTGTAAGCGGTCATCACCTGGATGGTGATCAGGCAGCAGTGCTCTTAACACATGTACGATCATCAAACACACTTGAACTCCCTGCATCTTCAGGTGCAACATCAACAGAGTTCCAGGTAGATATCCCACAGGATCCTGCTCCGGGTCCGGTCGATCCGGAATCACCAATGAATCCTGATAACTGGCAGGCTGGTATCTACAGTATAAGCGGAGTGATCAGGCGTACTGATCAGCCGGACAGAACCACAAATGAGCTTTCTATTGCACTTGCACCGCTTATCAATTCTATTATTTTGAGTGTTACTGACGGTACAGTTGAGCTGACTGTAACCTGCAGTCCAAAAGTATGGAAGAACCAGATTGTAACGCTGGTGGTAGGTGATCGTGAGATCACAGCCGAGCCGGTTATACCGGATAAGACAGATACTTTGATATTTCGCTCTGACAGCTTATTGAGTGGACCGCAGTGGGTACGGCTGCGTGTGGATGGCATAGAAAGCATATTGATCGATCGAAGTGGTCCAGCCCTGGTCTTTAATTCATCGGATCAGGTGGTGATCCCATGACCGCATCAGCAGCACCAGGAAGAGACTGGCTTGAGGCTAACCAGCAATACCTGTCAGCAGCCTTAGCTGTTGTGCGCAGTGAGTTGAAGAGCCATGTACAGCGCTCTGAAAATACCCAAAAAGCTGATGATCAGATCAATGCGGCACGGCAGGCCATGCAAGAAGCGAAATCCGTTACGTCTTCACCTTTTCCATTGGATATGCTGTGCATAACATTTGGCCTGTCACTTTTCGAGCGTGATGTACTGCTGTTATGTG
>JAGLQN010000167.1 GCA_023136835.1 Candidatus Omnitrophota bacterium
CAATCGTTCCTGGGACAAATAATGTACCGAGCTCTTCTGTTGGATAAAAGAGCTTCTTAGGTATAAAAGTACCAACATATCCAAGTAATGCTATACCAATCAATAGACTTATTTCCATAATTCATTGCCTCAATTCATTTCTTATTTAATATACTTGTGTAAATGCCGTAACTCTTCAGTTCTCCCCAATAATTATTAACTTGGTATCCTCCATTATCAGATCCGTAATATGGAATATATGAAGTCAAAGCATAGATAACTTCGCTTTCCGTAAGATATCCAGTGGATGCTTTTTCGATACCTGCAAAAGAGTGCAGACCTTTATCTTCCAATAAGGCAGACATCTTGACTATGTTGTGTTCAAAGAAATACGAGAAATCAAAACCATCAAAGTCCTCTGAGGATGTCGTTTGGACAATTTCATATTCTTTATGCTTAGGATCATATCTAACAAACAATCCACCGTGTTCCCTGGGGTTCACATCTCCATAATTAATCCAGTTATTAGACTTTGGCATAATATGCACCTCTCACTATTCTACTTCGATTCCGATGCCCTCAGTAAGCCTGGTGTGGATATGAACAGCTATATCAACGGGTTCACTGTTCTTTATTTCTTCAGTATCTAACCACACTCTGTCGGTTACTGTCGATTCAAGATCAGAACCTTTGTCCCTTGAGATGATCAGGAAACCTCTTTTATTTGCCCAATTGACTATCGCAGGGTCTTTGGTACCTGATGGTGGGGCACCTAATTCTCCTATAGCAATTGCGGTCCATCCAAACTTTCTTAGCTTTGAAGCTACCTTGAATCGCTTGAATACGTTTTCATCAATTAAAATACCGTCCATGATTCTCATTTCCTCTTAATTTCGGTTTTGTTCAGTCTGGTATAGATGTGGATAACGCTACCGTCCCAAACGCTTCTCACATTGTATCCGAGCTTCTTCATCATTTCTTTATATATGTCAATTTGATCTATATCAAATGAATCAAAGGTTCTGCCGTACTCGAATTCTTTACCTCCAAAGGTTCTAACTACTCTAACAGCACCTTCCCCTTGAGGATACATACTCAAATCTCTTTTCATATTAGTCACCTTATGAATGTTTGATTGAGATTTAAGCTTCCGGGTATTCATCCATATACATTACAACTCCATTCAGGACTTGTGATATCTCTACAGATTGATAAGTATTTATACTGACGAGCCCTACTGATGGAATTCCTAATCTTACACTACCAATAGATAGATTGTACACATCTCCATTCAAATCATGAGCACCGTTCAGGATAAACCACTTCCCTTCAGGTGTTTCTCTTAAAATTATCCCAAAGTTACCACCAGACTTATTCTTATTGTGATATGATTTGGTAGCTTTATTAAGTCCCAACCCCTTTTTCAGCTTAGGGCCTGTCAAATCCTTCATATTTATTGTCATCAGTATTCCTCTTTTCACTCAATTAAAGTAACAACCTTTGAGCATCTATGTTCGACAGGGTGCGGTGTCTATACCGTGTTCTTAGCCACGAGCGAAGGTCGTTCGGATCGAGTTTCATTGTCCGGTTCTTCTCAGCGATTGCCTCTTTTTTGGTAGTCCAAGCGGATTGTGCTGTGAAAGTATCATCTAAATAAGCGCTCTTGGCTTCCACAACGTAGTACTTTGTTGACCAGTTTATTTGGCTATAGTCTGTTAGTTCCATATTAAATCACTTCATACTCCTGTGGCATCTACTATTTTCTCGATATGAGCGTTATCCCCGCCCCTGGCTTCGTATTTATAATAAATCTTCATTAACTCTTGCATTGTTTCCAAGGTCGGTGCTGATCTTCCTGCTTTTTCTTCAACTCCAAAGGAACCGAAAAGATGATGCTTTTTCCACGAACTCACCATAAACTCAAGGTCTTCTGCCGGTATTATTGGTGTATAATCCACGGCTCTGTCGAGCACCTGTCCACCTGCTTCAGAGGTCATTGTGTAGAATTCACCGTCTATACGTTCTTCTTGATGAACTTCGAACGGATGATTTTCATCCTTTAAGTCACGTTCAAGGCCGTCCAGGTAATCTTTCCTTTTCTCTTTGAGGTCTTCCATGGCTTCGTCATATGCTTCATTATATGCTTCGTTATACGCATCCTCATCTTCGTCCTTGTCAGGAGCATCGATAGGCATTTTACCGTAAACATCTTCATCGGAAGGCTCTTCGCCTATCACGCTGTCTGCCATGTGTCCATATTCATCTTCCATGTCAACGTTTTCCCAATGTTCTTCGACTCGCTTTTCGAGAACATCTGTTTTCATGATTTCCCCTTCGGTACCGGACATAGAAACTTGGTTTTTACCCCTCCTATTGGTAATTCGCATTTCTATTTCCATAAACCGAACATAACCGTCCTCTCCAGTATATCCGATGTACATAGATTTTTCGAAGTTTATAGCCGGTGCTATTTCGGCATTGGAAACGCTATTACCTTTGCCTTTCAGGGCAGCGATTCGGTGCTTATCAGCTACTCCGGTTTCAGGGTTCTGTTCTTCAAAATTTCCTCTTG
>JAGLQN010000168.1 GCA_023136835.1 Candidatus Omnitrophota bacterium
ATCACTTCTCACAGAGACTCATCTTGATGTTTGCGAGATCGCCATTGAATTGGGATATCAGAACCCCGAATCATTTATGCGCATCTTTAAACGAATGACCAAAATGACACCGACGCAATACAGAAAGAAAAAAGGCAAGAAGAGAATCAGGAAATTGTGTAAATCGCGGTAATTTGATATTTAGAATATAATATTCGAAAGGAAACCGCTATGGACCAAAGAATTTTGATTATTGATGGACATCCGGTTTACGCGAGCGAAACGATAGAGTTTCTTTTGGGGCTGACGTTCGAAAATATTCAATTAGCCAAAACGGGAAAACAGGGGATCGATGACGCCCGGAATAAAAAACCCGATTTGGTAATTTTAAGTTCTATGCTTCCGGATATGGATAGCCTTGAAGTCTGCGAGGCTATCCATGAGTTAACCAATGGATCCACAAAAATCATTGTGCAGATAGGGTTATTTATGGAAGTTGGAACTATTCATAAATTTACAGATTATGGCGCTGATGCTGTTTTGACGCGAAAAGAAAAAGATTTGCGGCCTTTACAAAAGGCAATCGAAAAACTGCTTTTCAGTAAGGTTTAATTATGTATCTATTTAAAATTCGTTTTTCTCCTTCATCATTTATTCCACACTTACTAAAGCGGTTTGCTACAAATACATCCTTCATTATTTTCTATCCATTCCAACTGATTGAAATCCTTTAAGTTCTGACTTATTTCGTGGTTGAAATCAGTCAGTTTCAAGCCCTCTTATCCTATTACAACTTTATTGTAATAGGATATCTTATAACGAGTTAACAAAATGGGAAGATAATAACTGGTATTTACTTTGTTATTTCCGATTGAGTCAATATGAGACTAGTTAAGATGAATTGTGATCATGATAACAGATTTGGGACAGTTGAAACCATTAAACAAATAGGGATATCCTCTGAACGGCTGCGTTATTGGGAGCAGGTTGGTATTATTCAGCCGAAATATGTCCAATGTGGTACACGCCGATTTAGAAGGTATTCTCAAGAAGATATTGATCGAGGTATTTATGTGAGAATTCTTGTTGATGGGGAGAAATATTCTCTTGAAGGCGCGAGAAGAAAATTGAAAAGTGAAAAAAAGCATAATCCAATGTTTGTTGATTGCTAATTCAAGATGATGGATTTTAATGTAGAAAAAAAGTTTTTGACAGTATAGAAAACTCTTCACTTCGTTAAATGAAAGTTCTCTTTGTGCTTTCCTATGCTGTAAAAAAATGGGTACAGAGCTCACTTACCTTAAGATTAAAAACTGAGAAGCAATTAGCCTTAAGTAAGAAAAAAAGAATAATCAGCGCAAAGTTTAACAATCACAGAGAGGAGGAATAAATGAAAAAAATGACGATATATTTTGTGGGCTTGGTTATTTTTACGTTACTTATGATAAAGACAACTTACGCCGATGAATTTTCTGAGTTAAAAGAACAGATGAAGGCGATGCAGGAGCGAATGGAAATAATGCAGAAGACAATTAATAGGTTAGAAGCAGAAAGAGCTTTAACCAAGGAAAGTGTGCAGACAAGGCAAATGGAAGAGATGCAAAGAAAAATTGAAAATTTAGAAACACAGGCGTCTATCTCGGATGAAGGGCAGAAAACTGCGGACTTAGAGAACATCTTTCATAAAATTGAATGGCACGGTGAGGTTGAGTGGGAGTTTGTCGATACGATGAAAGATGATTCAACGGGAGAGGCTGAACCTCATTTTCAATTGGATAAGGTTCGTCTCGAACCTGAAATTCAAATAACAGAAGATATCCGTTTCGAAGCTGATTTGGATTTTGATGGCTCTTCAGCCGAGGCTGATGAATTTTATTTTATTTTTGAAAATCTTCCTTTCAATTCAACTATGCAGATTGGAAAGGATGACCGGTTCTTTAAAGCTGATAAGATGACAGAGAGATACCCTTTAGCCGGCAATGCCTTTTGGAAGGATGAAGAAATAGGATTCTTGTTAGAAACTGAACACGAGCCTTTTTACGCAGCATTATCCTGGTCGCAGGGATTGGAATTAGATTTTAAAGATGTGGGTGAGGATGATACTTCGGATGTGTATTCCCTTATGCAGGATGACACAAGGAGATCTAGCTTTAATGGAGTTAAAGAAGTGTCCATCGGTGTTGGAATCGAAAAAGATATCGAAGATTTAGGCAAAATCGATGTCCTTGTTTGGGGACTGTATAATCAATTAAGCGCGGCTGACATTAGTTTTTTAAAGACTAACCTCAACAGCTATAGCGTTGATACGCATGATCAGTATCGTGCCGGTGTTAATGTTGAATATGAGATTGATCATTTTAGTTTTGTTAGCCAATACATTGACGCTAAAGATGGTCAATTAGAACGATATGCATGGTTTGTTCAGCCTTCGTATAAATTTGAACTTCCCTTTGGTTGGAAATGCGCGAATGATCATAGGCTCTTGTTTCGATATGGTAAATTGGTAGTAGATAGTCCAAAAACTTTTGATAAACCAGTCTCCTGGGACCGAAAAGAACTTACGTTTGCAGTGATTACTGACATCACTAAGAATTTCAGGCTGAAAACAGAATATACAATCGATGAAGAAAAGACGGGTGCGGGAGACGTTGACAACAACGAGTTTGTAGCACAGTTAGAATATGAATTTTAATGCACAATAACCTTATATTTAAGAAGGTTAGCATGGACAAGGAGGGAAATACATAATGAAGAAAATTTTACCTTACATCACGGCAATCTGTCTGATAACAATTATAAATGTTCCAATTAATAAGGTGCGGGCAGAAGAAGGCGCTATCTCAGTTGGTTCTATTTCCAGTGAGCCTAAAGAGGAAATCGCTGATTTTCAACCGTTTATTGATTATGTAGCTAGTCATCTACAAGAGCAAGGAATAACCAGAGGGAAAGTTGTGGTGGCTGATTCCATGGAGGAAATGAGTAATTTGATAAAAAAAGGAGAGGTGGATCTATTTATTGACAGCCCATTTCCTTCCATTTTTGTGGGAAGGCTCTCAGGGGCAAAACCTTTATTGAGACGCTGGAAAAAAAGTGTAGAACAATACCATAGTGTTATATTTGCGCGTAAAGACAGCGGAATTAAGTCTGTAGAAGATTTAAAGGGGAAGGTGATCATATTTGAAAAGCCATTCTCTACTTCCAGCTACCTTCTTCCTAAAGCCGCATTAATGAAACAAGGTTTGAAGCTGACTGAGAAGGAGACTGTTGAAGATCCCGTTTCTGCTGATGAGATTGGCTATGTTTTTTCTTATGATGAAGAAACTGCCATGATGTGGATATTGAGAAAAAGAGCTTCAAGTGGTGCTTTGTATAGTGAAGAGATGAAGGAATTGGCTAAAGATCGTATTAATGAACTTGAGGTTTTATTAGAGACCGTTGATGTTCCAAGGCATATGTTGTCTCATCGTTCGGATTTAGATCCGGAATTAGTGTTAGCTGTTGAAAAAATCTTGATCAATATGGATAAAGACGAAAAGGGAATAAAGATATTAAAAAATTTCTCTAAGACCACAAAATTCGATAGATTTCCTGGAGGTATAGAGGAAAATCTTCGACTAGTAGAAGAGTTGGTTGACTTTGTTGAACAGGAATTGTCAGGTAAATAGATGAATAATGATGAAAGTAAAGAATTGATTAAGTGTAATGGATCTACTCCGTTACCAAAATGACACGCTCCTATTTTTTAATATTAATTAGATTTATACCGAGGAATAAAGATGGGCCTTGGATTACAAAAAAAGTTTACTTTCCTTATTACTCTTTTGTTGTTTATCCTCACTATTCTTCTTATTATTATCAATATAACGTTCCAACAAAAATCTGTAAAACAGAGAATGGACGAGAAGGCAATGGCAGTCGGTTCGCTTTTAAAGTTGAGCGCGACAAATTCCTTAAGTTTTCTTCGTATGGGTCAGTTAAGACTACTTCTTGCGGATGTTCTTAATCAGAAAGACGCGATCTATGCTTACGCCTTTGATGAAGAAGGCAGAATTTTATCTGATGGAACAGAAGAAAATCAACATAGGGATGAAATTCTAAAAGATATTATAAGTCAGAGGGCTATATCGAGCGATGTTCAATTAATTCAATATATACAAAATATATTGGATATAACAGAGCCCATTTATTTGGGCGATAAAAAAATCGGAGGAGTAAGGATTGGATTTTCATTAGACCAAGTAAAGGCCGATATTGCTTTTATTCAAAGACGAAATTTAATATTATGCCTTGTTGTTATACTCATTGGCGCCATATTTGCTTATATCCTAACCAGAAGGATAACAATTCCCATTTCCAGGCTATTAGCCGCAACCGAATCAGTAGCGAAAGGGAATTTTAGCAGCAAAATTCGGGTCAAGGTGAAATCCCGTGATGAAATTGGCCAACTAGCGCATTCCTTCAATAAAATGGCCGAAGATCTAAGTGTTGCCATGAAGAAAGAGAAAGAGTTAGCGGTTCAAGCAACATTGGCGGCAGAGATGGAAAAGAAAAAGTCTGAAGAATTACAAAAAGCCCAAAAGGATTTGGAAAAACGTGCTGATGAATTGACCCGTTCCAATAAAGAATTGGAAGAGTTCGCCTATATCGCTTCTCATGATTTGCAGGAACCGCTGCGAAAAGTCAAAACGTTCGGGGATAGGCTTACTCAAAAATATGGAGAAGCCCTTGGGGATCAAGGACAAGATTATCTCAAACGGATGGGAAGCGCGACCAGCCGTATGCAGACACTGATTAATGACTTATTGACATATTCACGCGTGACAAGTAAGGCACAGCCATTTACTGCCGTTAACCTAAATAGTATTGTTCGCGAAGTTCTTTCTGATTTGGAAATAAAGATTAAAGAGGCGAACGCTCAGATCCATGTGGATAATTTACTCGCGATTGAGGCGGATCCTGTACAAATGCGTCA